>JAGQWV010000122.1 GCA_020437045.1 Saprospiraceae bacterium
CGTCCTAATGGATTAGGCACCAGAGAGATAAGGCTGATAAATCTGAACGCAAACGGTCTCTGCAACTATCTATCTCCGATGCAGTGCCCTAGCTCCAGATTTTCAGGTCAGGATGCTTGCTTCTCCAGGAATTTAAATAGAATACTGTGCAGAACCTCCACACAATATGCCAGTCAATAAAAATGCCGTACTCCGGTACAACACCTTAGATAAGTGCTTCAGCAATTTTGGCAGGAAATACTTTTTTGATGATTTGCTGGAAATCGTCAATAATATGTTGGTGGAAGATCAATTTCCATTAGCTACCCTTATTCTCACTATTTTCCCATTCCTCCCGGATCAAAAACCCACATAAAGGAATGACGCAGATTTTCCGCGATTATGATGCGGCCATTTTTATCAGCACAAATCACGCTGCATTGGGCAGTATTTTCCGGCCAACCTAAACATTCCAGAGATCCGATAGTGGGATCATAACTCATAATCCAGGAGTTATCTTCATCGCGGCCGCCTAACATGTAGAGTTTACCATCCCCACCATAGGCAAGGGATTTTAAATTCCAATATTGAAAAGCTTTTCCTTTGTTTATCACGGTAGAAGTAGAGGGTTCAAATTTGAAAAGAAATCCATCATTGATGGTGCCACACCAAAATCCGCCGTCCTGAGCCCGGATGGCCGAAGCAATTCCGTTTTCATAAATGGGATCCGAATCCATACCGGTTTGGGTGGGAATAACTGCTCCGGTAAAGACTGGTTTATCGTCACCGGGGCTCAGGCGGTAGATCCGTCCTCCCTTCAATGAGGAAAGTGATGTGGCCCCTCCTTTCATTTTTTCCTGCTCCGACATTTCGACTTCTGTGCGATAATATGTCGAAAAATATATGGTGCCGGCATCATCGATCATGAGTACTTTTGGCACTCCCCTCCAGGAAACCCTACCCAGATCCTTGACCCGCCAGGGCGTCATGACCTCGCCGAAATCTTTTATTTTTTTATTTGAGAGATTGAAAGAAAAAAGATGACCAGCCGGATAAGTAATCGCATAAATTAATTGCCGTACCGTGTCTATATTGATACAGTTAATTCCCTGACCGGGTGAAATAACGCCTAAATCTTCCAACCGATTTGCTTCCGTATTGAAGGAAAAAAGATGACCACCGTCGTAATTATTGTTGGCATCATCAAAAATATCATCGTAGGTAGATGTAGCCCCAAAAATAGTTCTACCATCTAAAGAGATAATATCACTAATCGCCGCCTGTCCTGGCAATTCTGCCGTCAAATTCAAAACATGATTTACCTCCTCCCCATCGGTGCGGAATAAATGACAATTCGCTGCACCCCAGGTGGCTTTGGTACTGCCGTATACCCATCCATCCTGCATTAAAAGCATATCGGTCACTGCGCTTTCTCCACCCTGGATTGGTCCTTTGGGGCCGTCGGAGATTAATATCCGGTTTATTAGAGATGCTGGTGGGAGGCCACCGACTCTTTGAGAATAAGTAAGAGTAATATTCGCAAAAGCGATCGCAATGAATACGAGGATTTTAATTCTATATTCTTTCATGTCCTTTTATATCACTATCACTATAAAAGTTAAATATTTAAAAACGCTGTTAACTTGCTTTGTTAAATCATTGGATTTAAAATATCTACCAATCTTTCCACTTTTTGACAACAAAAAGTGGAGCAAAAACTGCCGGCTATATGATCGATGACCCACATCCTAAGTTTCCGTATTTTTCTTTCTAAATTACCCATTGAATATGCAAGAGCTCAATTTATATAAATATAAAGGTATGGAGTAATATCTTTTAATAAATATGATCTAGCGACAAGGACCAAATCATGGTAGAGATAAAAAAGAGATCGAATATAAAGATTGCTGGCTGCATCAGCCAAGTGCAAAGACAATAGAAAGACCTTTGAATAAAAGGTCTAGGTTCCAGCCTGGTGGTTCGTAGGCGAGTGTCGCACTTAGTATCTTGAAGCGGCCACAGCCTATACTGTCCGAGCAGAACAGAACCTCAAAGCAATGCTGAAAAACCAGATGGACCAAGAAACGGTCAATAACCTACTAAGCCACAGTGCGAGTTTATAGGATGTAGCGAAGAGATACTTAGTGCGACCGCCGAGAACTACAGTCTGGCAGTTTTGTTAAACTTTTGCTGCCAAAAGTTTACCCCGCTGGAAGCGAAAATAGAAACTCAATGCCTTGTTATATTGATTATACCACCCGAAGTAACAAGATGCCAGTAGTTAAAACTTTTCGGACAAGTCAAACGACAACTATCAATCCAAATTCTTTGGCGGCTCATACTTTGCCAGATAAGGCCGGGTGACGGGTTTGCCTTCACCATCCAGCACCAACACTTCATCTTTATATAATTGTCCATAACAACTGAAATAAACCTGATGGTCCTTTCCGACTAAAGCACCAAAACATCCCTCTATACCTTCCGCCTGTCCCATCCAGTGAAATTTCCTGCTTTTCAGATCCAGAATTGTGATCGTTTCCAAAGCACTCTCTAATACTTTACCTCCGTGGTTTCCTGCCATAAAATAAAGCCGTCCCCAGTCTTCATCCAGCGCAATATTCGGCGTATAATGCCCCTGATCCGGCATACCCAATACGTGCCCCAGATCTTGAAAATGATTATTCTTAAGATCAAGGCTCCAGACAAATCCATCCGTGGTAATGGCGTAAATAATATTATCTCGTGACACCACAGAAGCTCGAAAATCTTTCAACTTCCCAGGTAATTCGATATCCAGATCAGAAAACTCTTCGGTGTCCGGATTAAATTTCGTCAAACCTCCGACATCATTGGCAAAATAACAGAAACCATCCTTATCCATGATCATTTCCCGGACCCGGTCTTGCACCCGGCTCATTCGAGCTACTGACTCGTACCGGTTCAGTTCCATGGTCGTCAGATTAACCCGAAAAAACTTTGCCCGGTCTACCGTAATGCCATTCAGAATATTGCGGGCTTCATCATAGTATAAAGCCACCACACCACCATTCGGTACCGGTACTCCAAAATAATCGACATCCTCAGTTTTGGGATCATATCGAACAATGGCCCCACCCGCATAACTTTTGGGATAGTAAGCCCGGGTATATTCATGGGTATAAGAAAGCCCCATATATCCGGCGAAATAAATTCTTCCCTGAGAATCATGAGTGATATTGCTATGAATTTTTCCATGACCCGGTGTCTCGGCGTTGGAATACAGGGCACTTACCCGGTTTAATTCCAAAACGGAATAAGCCTTATCTTTTTTGGGATCATAATAACATACTTCGGTGTTGCCAAAGCCGTATGGGCGCTCATATCTTTCCGATTTATCAAAAGGTCCGGTGATCGCATCCGTGCCCCAATGATCTCCACCACAATACCAAATCTTGCCATCCGGTGTCTGGGTAATTTTATTCCAATTGGTGTTCTGTGTGGACACTCCTTTCCAAACCAATCCTTCGGCAGGATACATTTTTACCCGAATCTTTGGTAATGCCTGCGTATCGATCGATTGGCCTTGGCTGCAAAGGGGCATCAGTGTAGAAATTAATACAACTGCAGTTTTCCACAACATATATTTCTTTGTATTTAGAATTTTAGCGATTCAAATAAATCTTCACAAAAAAAGCTTTTTAATAAGGCCTATGAAATAGCCTTCGCTTCCAGTTTCCCAGCGCTTTATTTCAGCCAATTGTTGTTATGAAAATATCTCTTCAACCTACTCCTTAAATTAATTCCATCCCACCCTAGGAGGTCGTCGAAATATCCATCTTGC
>JAGQWV010000123.1 GCA_020437045.1 Saprospiraceae bacterium
GAAAGATATGGCGTCAATGAGTCGTGGTGTGGTACATAATTATCCCAAACCTGACAAATTTTAAACCTGGATAAAAATCACTTTCCAAATACGGAATCCTAATAAGTCTAAGACATTCAACGTATTCGCAAATAAAAATTTCCGGAATACACTCCTATCTTTAGATACAGTTTATGTTGAATATTAAAATTTGGTACCTCGTCTTTGCATTAGTGCTGTCTATACGTTGCAATTCCGTAACAGACAAAGCAGAAACCGATTATCCTGATCCGAAAAAAAATCCACAATCACCGTTAATGCTGACAGGTGATTGGGTTCCTGCCAATACCCATTCGATCGATTTTGAGCATCTTCCACACCTACGCAGTCAGCATGCAATGGTTAGTGATGTCAGAGATCCCGAAGTTAGATTAGAGGATCCGTCCGGAGTAAATAATAAATCAGGTGGGGTTAACCAACATAATTATCTGACTTACTTTGATCATAAATATTGGATCATGTGGAGTGATGGTCCTGGGGTAGAAGACCGGGTTGGACAACGCGTGAAATATGCTACCAGCATTGATGGAATTCAGTGGACCGCACCACAATTCATGACTCCGGCACCCCTCAATTCAGGGCCGGATTCACCAACTTATAATACACGGTCGGAGGATGGATGGCGCTGGATATCCCGGGGATTCTGGGAAAGGAATGGCCAGCTCTATGCCTTGGTATCGCTGGACGAAGCAGCGGAGTTTTTTGGTCCTGGACTATCCCTGCATGCCTTCACACCGGACCAGGATGGAGTCTGGAAAGATGAGGGAATTATTTATGATGATGCCATCAATAATTTTCCTCCTAAAAAAATACCGAGTGGTGATTGGATGATGTCCCGGCGGACACACGATTATAAAGAAAAAGGAGTTGAATTCATGTTGGGCGGCACCGAAAGTGTCTACCAATGGGAATCCTTTCCGGTCTTGGGAACGGCCAGTGAGTTGTCTGCCGAAGAACCCTTTTGGTGGGTACTTCCTGATATTAACCTGATGGCTATATTCCGTGACAATAATAAAAGTGGCTATTTGTACAGATCTTTTTCTACGGATAATGCTCGCACCTGGAGCAAACCGGTCAAGACAAATTTTCCGGATGCTACTTCAAAAATGAACGGATTGCGACTCAGCGATGGTCGATATATATTCGTATCCAATGCCAATCCCTCTAAAAGAGATCCTCTAGTACTCTCAGTGAGTGAGGACGGTATGGTCTTTAATAAAATGTACTATTTAGTTGGTGGTGAACGGGTGGACTATCCTCATGTCTTGGAACATGATGGTTCTTTATTGGTTGCTTTCTCCCGCCAAAAACAAACAGTGGAAGTATTAAAAATAAGCATCAGTGATATAAAATGAATTTGAGAGCCATCTATTGCAATTTTGAATTGACTAAAAATCTTCTGAGCCAAACAAGCTTTTATTGCTCTTTAGGCTGGGCAACAATGATAATTATTCTATTTATATACCCCATGTATTTTTCCTTCTCATTATTCTGATGGTAATATCATCAAAGTAACTGGTCTCCGATTTATTGAAAATATAAACCGCTATTTCTTTGTCAGGAAGTTCTTCTTCCAGGGTATACCTATAAGTTAATTTATTCCAATCACCATCTTTCTCAAAGCGGGATTCATTGGTGCCGGCATAGAAAGCCTTACCTCCATCACCTACGATGACAATACTCCCGGTGTTACCCAATCGCCATACTTCCACCTCGATCATATCCCCATAGTGACCACCGGTGGTACGAAAGGTAAATCCATAGGGATGCTCAGCATTTAATTTCAGGGCAAATTGACCCGAGTGCGCAAAATCATTACTACGCTGATCAGCATTATCCAAATAAATATCCGGTTGCGATGTCACCAGCTTATTTTGTTTTTGGGTTTCTACATCACAGTAGATCTCATCGATCTGGTATTGGGCAGGCACATAATATCTTTTGTAAATAACGATCGTTGAAATAGTCAAAATAATTACCAGGTAAAGAAGTGTCACTTTACTCCATCTTTTTTGAGTTCCCGGAATTTTAAATACCCCAGAAATCGCTAAAAAAAGCAGTGGAAAAATGGGTATAAAATACCGGCCCTGGATGGTTTTAATGACGTCACTGCCTACGCACTCCCAACTTAATAATTGAGACATTAATAAAGCCATCGTCGTTATACAGGCGGTAACCAAAAGAATGATTCGCTGCTGCCATTTGAAAATATGTCCATGATTGCCCACCAAGGCAAACAAAAATAAAATAGCATAGCTGAGATGAATTGACCAGTCGGGTAATTTGGTATCCAGCCAGCCAAAAGTGCCAATATATCCGGAGTAATACATCGGAAATGTTTCAACCAGGGAATTAATAAAAACTTTCCCTGCATATAAATGATGGCTGGTAAGGTAATTAAATTGATCATGCATATTTGCACATCGAGGTAAGTCCAAAAAGTTGCGAAATGCCAAATTATATTGATCGTAAGGAATATAAGTGGTGGTAATTGATTTCGCCCAAAAAATGGCGACGGTCATACCCATGAGCAGTAATGCTCCAAAAGAAAGCCAGACTGAATTAGGACGGGAAAAACGTCGGACGGGAATTAACAAAAACAAAAAAATCAAAAGCATGTAGACCAACTTGGCGGAAGCCAACATAAAGACGAATAGCGACGCCCACAAAAAATCGCGATATGTCCAAAGCCGGTTTAAATGCATTTGATTTAGAATAAAGCCCATAAAACCGAAAGCCCATAAATTGGTCATTACATCAGCACTAATTCCAATGCTGACAAATAAGGTCATGGGCAATAAGACCAAAAAGGTCATGAGCCACCTATAGTATTTCAGCGATTTTATTAATTGGTGCATGAAGAATATCCAAATAAACAGCGTGAATAATCGGGCCCCATAGAAAATGATCAACGGTGGTAATCGCAACTGTTTTAAAATAAAAACAG
>JAGQWV010000124.1 GCA_020437045.1 Saprospiraceae bacterium
TTGGCAAGGACCTTCCTGACATTTATAAGACACCCCATCTTCTTTTCATGGTAACCACAACAGTATTAATTGTAGGAACGTTGATTTCCGGCATGTATCCCGCCTTTATCCTTTCGGGAATAAAACCATCGAAAAACTTAGTCAATACCCGTGCTGGCAAAACAAATTTATTCAGAACCGGTCTTGTCGCATTCCAGTATGTGGTATCTGTGGTCCTGATCATTTGTTCGATTATTATCTTTCGTCAACTCAATTTCATGCAACATGCGGATCTTGGTTTTTCAGCAAGTCACAAGATGGTGGTCAACGCTCCTTCCGTTTATCATGATTCGAGCCAACAGCGATTATTTACCTCTTTCCGAAATGAATTATTAAAAAATCCTCAGATAGAAAACGTCAGTGCATCATCTGCCATTCCGGGAAAATTTTATCTGGATCTAGATAGCCGGGGAGGTATACGGATGGCAGGTGCTGATGAGAATTCGGGAGGCAGTTATACCTCGTACCGAATTGATGAACAGTATTTTGATACTTACGGTTTAAAAATCATCGCCGGCCAAGCATTTTCTCCCGAGAATACAGCAGATAATCGTGGGCTGGCGATTAATGAGTCAGCTTTGAAACTTTTAGGCTTTAGCTCTCCTGAAGAAGCGATTGGTAAAAAAATCAGATGGCAAAGAGATGATCTTCTTCTCCCTATCATTAATGTTTTTCAGAATTATCATCACAAATCACTGAGGCATGCATTTGAGCCTACTATTTTATGGAATTTCATACCGAACCCTCTTTATTACACCATTAAATTCAAAGTAAATTCAGAATCAGCAACTAAGGAATTGGTTGCAAACACAAAAGATAACTGGGATCAAATTTTCACATCCAATCCTTTCCAGTATTTCTTTTTTGATGACCAATATAATGCTCAATATGATGCAGATCTTAAATTAGGTAAGACTGTTTTGACTTTTTCAATTCTGGCCATCTTTATTGCCTGTCTGGGTCTATTTGGCTTAACTACCTATGTCATTTCTAGCAGAACCAAAGAGATCGGAATAAGAAAAGTGCTAGGTGCCAGTGCAAGCGGCATCGTTATCTTACTAACCACTAAATTCATGAGGATTGTGGGCACAGCATTTCTAATAAGCATTCCCATAGCGTTTTTTATTAGCCATAAATGGTTGGAAAACTTCGCATTTAAGATTGCGATTAACGCCTGGATTTTTGTAGGTGCCGGTGCCATAGCAATGCTGATTGCCTTGTTTAGTGTCAGTATCCAAAGCTTCCGTGCCGCTATCGCCAACCCCATAGAGAGTCTCAAAGATGAATAGACGGAAATAATATCAATAAAAAGATGATAAAATGTTAAAAAACAATATCAAGATAGCCTGGAGAAACCTGATTAAAAACAAGGGCACAGCCATAATCAATCTAATTGGTCTAAGTATCGGAATTGCTGCCTGTATAATAATCGGACTGTACATACGGCATGAAACTAATTACGATCAAAATGTACCTAACCGGGATAATATCTATCGCTTATATGGAGTACTGACCGAAGGGGGAAATGTGAGAAAAGGGACTTCCTTCTCCGCTAATACGGCGCCCACGATTGATAGCAATTTCCAGGAAGTAACCCGGACCGCAAGGTTGATGGATAATCCACTTTTCTACGGGGCAGGAGGCAATGAAGTAAGAATAGAGGGCAGCATGAAGCAACTGCATGAAGACGGTTTTACCTATGTCGATCAGTCTTTTCTGGACATGTTTGAAATTCCCATGCTATATGGAACGCGATCTATGGCGCTAAGTCAACCTTTTTCGGTCGTAATTTCAGAAGACATCTCGAAGAAATATTTTGGAAACACAAACCCTGTGGGAAAATCAATTTATCTGAATGGTCGCGATTCCATTCCTTATTTGATTGGAGGAGTTATGAAAAACTTTCCCAGCAATTCTCACCTGCAATATAATTTTCTCCTGACGCTCACCGATGTTGAATTTAGTCCGGGCGAGCAAACGCGATGGTTACAGTCTAACTATGACACATATCTTGAAGTCGTACCCGGTACATCCATCGACCGGTTGCAAAAGAAAATCAGTGACGACATTCTGGATCGCTATATGATACCAGCCATGGAGGCCGCCGGGAATGTTATGGCCAAAACGATTAAAGACCAGGCGCATCTGGAAATGCAACCACTTGCCAAGATTCATTTGTATTCAGGAGATTTATCGGAGAGACAAGCCCGTGGAGATATAAAGTACATTTGGATGTTTGCTATTGTCGCAATTTTCATTCTACTCATAGCAGCTATCAATTTCGTCAATTTGAGTACTGCTCAATCAGCCAACCGGGCTAAAGAAGTAGGTTTAAGAAAAGTGTTGGGTTCCGGAAAAGGAAACCTCATTGGACAATTCTTAACGGAATCTACTTTGCTGTCTTTTATTGCCTTTATCATTGCGATACTAATTGTCCAGGCCACCCTACCCTATTTTAATTCACTTTCGGGACGAGATTTGCAAATTCCTTATCGCTCCGTAACTTTTATTATAGTCTTTTTATTCAGTGCTCTTTTTATTGGATTAACCGCTGGTATCTATCCCTCGTTTTATTTGTCCGCCTTTAACCCGATTAAAGTATTGAAAGGTAAGTTACGGCTTGGAAGTAAATCAGGCGGTCTACGAAGCAGCCTGGTTATTTTCCAGTTTATGGTTTCAACCATCCTAATTATCAGCACACTCGTCATAAAAAGTCAACTGAATTTCATCCTCAATAAGGATGTTGGTTTTAAGAAGGATCAGGTCATTCAAATCTATGGCACCAATTTAATTGGAAAAAGTGTTGAGACCTTTAAAAATGAAATTAAGGGGCTCCCTTCGGTGGTGGATGCATCTATTAGTGACTATTTACCAATTGAAGGTACTAAGCGAAATGGTAACTCATTCTGGAACGAAGGCAGGGCACAAGTGGATGAGCGTGTCGTAGGACAATCCTGGATCATCGATGAGGACTATCTAAGTACACTAGGTATAGAATTGGTAGATGGCAGAAATTTCACAAAAAACCGATCGAGCGATAATCAATCGGTCATCATTAATCAGACACTGGCTCAACAATTAACCCTGGACAACCCTATCGGAAAAAAAATAACGAGGGGTGGAAGTCAATCTTATGAAATTATCGGTATCGTAAAAGATTTTAATTTCCAATCTTTCCGTGAAAAAGTAGAGCCATTATGTCTATTTGCAGGAATAAGCTCTTCTATTGTTTCCGTAAAAATAAATACGGAAAACATCCCCGAACTTCTGGATCGCATGGGGAAAGTCTGGACTAAATTCAATCCAAACCTGGACTTCCGCTATGATTTTATGGACCAGTCTTTTGCCAGAATGTATGAAAACGTATCGAGGATCAGAACAATATTCACTTGTTTTGCCGTCCTTGCTATTTTCATTGCTTGTCTTGGACTATTTGCCCTTTCTGCCTTTATTGTAGAGCAACGCAGCAAAGAAATGAGTATTCGAAAAGTACTTGGTGCTACTACGGAAGACATCTTTCAAATACTCACCCGTAATTTTGTGTTACTTGTCATCCTGGCATTAGTCCTGGCTACTCCGGTAGCGATATATCTTATGCAAAAGTGGTTGCAAGATTTTGCCTACCGGGTGAATATCACCTGGCGCATATATGTATTATCTTCCCTGATTATCATCTTGATAGGTTTAATAACGGTAAGTTATCATGCGCTTCGTTCATCATTAGCTAATCCAATCAAAAATCTTAGAAATGAATAAGCTACATTTTAAATTCAAACTTTAATCATGTTGATAAATTATGTTAAGATTTCCTATCGAAATATAAGAAGTCGTCCAGAACGTAATATTATTAACACCTCGGAAAGAAAATAGATCCTTTTTCGACATTCGAAACATTGTTTTTATCAAACTGATAAACAAATATTGCAGATGTTTTACAATTATTTAAAAACCGGTTGGAGATCATTCAGAAAGGGTGGACTTTACTCCATGATTAATCTTATTGGATTATCGCTAGGAACAACCGTGGTTATTTTACTAGCCCTGTTTATCAAAGATGAATGGACATTTGAGAGTTTCCATGATCATCCCGAGCGTATATATCGGGTATGGGTCAAAGAACATGTAGAAGGTGATATTTTTTTCAACACCGTGACCCCATTTATTATTGGTCCCCAGTTAAAGGAACACTTACCGGAAATCTCTGCCATGACCAGATATGTCAGTTCAAATCCACCTGTAAGATTAGGAGACTATAGTTCTTCCGATGTTATCTATTTAGCAGACCCGGAGTTTGTGGAGATATTTGATTTTCCCCTTATTTCCGGTGATGGCCAAAGTTTCAAAACCAATCCCACCTCCATTTTAATGAGTGCGAAATGTGCAAAAAAATATTTCGCTAATGAAGATCCAATCGGTCAAACACTCGAGATACAAATGGATGGTGTGTGGACTCCATATAAAGTTACAGGGGTTACCGGTGATCCCCCATCCAATACCGGACTTCAGTTTGACATAATTATGCCTATGAAAAATGCCGATCGTCTCTATGATTCTCGGGTTCAGACTTCATGGACCAATGTGTATGTAGAGACTTTCGTTAAGCTGAACGATCAAAACGATGTATTAGCTCTCCAAGTTAAAGTTGCCCCATTTATTGATAGTCAGGTAAAAGACATATATGCACCGGGTGAATATGAAGTTGGTTTTCAACCACTTACTGACATCCATTTAAATAATCAGTTTCCGGCGGGAATATTACCGGTTAGTGATGGTCGATATCCCTATATTTTGGCAATGGTAGCCATTCTCATTCTTATATTGGCGGGAATAAATTTCACCACCTTAGCCATTGGGCGTTCCCTTAAAAGAGCAAAAGAAGTGGGAATCCGAAAAACGGCAGGTGCATCACGATGGCAATTAATGTTTCAATTCTGGAGTGAGGCAATTATAGCTTCGGGAGTTTCAGTCTTGGTTGGTCTGGGCTTAGCTTCACTAATGCTTCCAAAATTCAACACTTTAGCCGATAAAATTCTCCAAATAGATTTTAGTATCTCCAATTTAATATTTCTTGTGGTGATGATACTTCTAATTGGTTTTATTTCAGGTATTTATCCATCGCTTATTCTTTCAAAAATTAATCCGGTACAATCTCTGAGGGGATCTATAACGTCGAGTCAAATACCAAAACATTTGATATTGAAAAGCCTTGTAGGATTCCAATTTACGCTTTCAGTGATTTTAATATGTTGTGCACTGGTCATGCAAAAACAGATTCACTTCCTGCAAAATTCTAATCTGGGTTTTGATAAAGACCAGGTAATTGCCATTCCCTACAGTAAACCAGGTTCCAAATTGACTGACGTCATTAAAGAAGCCAGACAAACCGGCCAACGAATTGAGAATGAACTTCGTTTGGCTGGAGATCAAGTTGATCTCACTATATCCAGCCATGTATTCGGGACGCAAGGTTGGTCGACCCTCGGATACAATGATCAAAATCTACAATCATACAGGAACTTTCGAATGAATGGCGTTGATGAGAATTTCCTTCCAATGTTTAAAATTAAATTGGACTCGGGAAGAAACTTTCAACGGGACAACCAAGCGGATAAAAGATCAGTAATCGTTAATACTGCTTTTGCAAAAGAATTTAATGTAGCTATCAATGATAATTTACCAAACCCCTTTCAGGAATTTCGCGTAATTGGGGTAACGGAAGATTTTAACTTTCAAAGTTTACATCAAGCGGTTGATCCACTCATTTTATGCACTGACCCTATAGCTATGATTCAAATGGCTCCAGATGTATCATTTCTGGATTTTCCAGATCCCAAATTATCCTTAAAATTAACTGATAACATTGTGGAGAGTTTAAATAAGATTGAGCAGGTCTGGAAATCGACTACGGAATTACCCTACGAGTTTTCATTTATCACTGATAATATTGATAGGCAATATCGCTCGGAGCAAAAATTAGGAGCGGTGATTAGTACTGCAACCATATTAGCAATTGTCATTGCCGCACTTGGTCTTTTTGGCATCATTACGTTAATGATTGCCCGCAAGTCGAAAGAGATAGCTATCCGAAAAGTTTTGGGTGCCAACACATTTAACATAGTCCTATATTTTAATCGAAAATTTACATTGATGATCGCTATTGCATGTATTCTTGCCATTCCATTATCATTGATTATCATGCGAAAATGGCTCGAGGATTTCGCTTATCGTATTCATCCAAACTGGTGGATATTTGCTATCGCCGCTACCATTGCACTGTTAGTAGCCACAATCACGATCAGTTTCCAAAGTATCCGAGCAGCGATTAGCAACCCAATCAAATCCATTCAAGCAGAATAAATTATAAAGACACAAGTGAAATAAATATATTATCCGACATGATTGTAAATAATATAAAAATAGCCTGGAGGGCATTGCAGAAGAATCGAGTCTACACTTTTCTGAGTATAGCAGGATTAGCCATAGGGATCGCCGCGACCATTCTAATTTTTCGAATCCTCCAATTCGAATCTGGCTTCAATAAAGGTTTTTCGAACTATGATAGAATAGGCCGGATAGTCAGTAGTGAGACAAGGGAAAGTGGTAAAGGTTACACCGTTTGTATTCCTATACCTGCCATGGACATCATTGCACAGAATACCGGAATTTTTGAAAAGGTTGCCAGGATAAAGGAGGGATGGAATAACATTACGGTTCCAAATCCAAATGGTGGCGGACCTGTTGAGAAATTCGCCATCGCAGAGGGGGAAACAGCTATTTTTACGGAAAATTCTTTCTTTGATATTTTCGATTTGCCCTGGTTAGCCGGAGATCGAAAAAGTGCACTTTCTGCACCAGGTTCCATTGTATTGACAAAAAGATGGGCTCTAAAATGTTTTGAAGGTGTGGACGATGCCATGGGCAAAACATTGTTGATCGATAATCTTGTCGAAGTAAAAGTAACGGGAGTTATAGAAGATTTACCAATAGATTGTGATTTCAATTTTCCTTATGCAATTTCCTACCCTACCCTTAAAAATCATGAGGAGATGTTTTTCTATTCTGATTCCTGGCATAATTGCAGCTCAAACAATCAATTATATGTATTGCTGGCACCGGGAGCAAATCAACAGCAAGCAGACCAGGCACTTGCTGTTGTCGGTAAAGATGAGTATCAGGATGCTTCAGGGGTAAAAATAAAAAATCATTTTTTCCAAGCCCTTAGTCTACTGCACTACGATGAGAATTTTCCAAATTCCGGCTCCCACCGGATTAGCAAGAGTCGATTGGAAATCCTAGGTGGAATTGGAATCTTAATACTGCTTATGGCGTGCTTTAATTTTATCAATCTTACAACAGCCCAATCCACGCTAAGGAGTAAGGAAGTAGGGGTAAGAAAAACATTAGGAAGTAGTCGTTGGCAATTAACCTCCCAATTCCTTACTGAAACTTTTCTTATCGTTATCGCAGCAGCCATGGCCGGAGGAATTTTAGCATACATAAGCACACCTTTGTTACAAAAGATTTCCGATGTGCCCAATGAACTCGCATTTTACAATTTGTCCTTATTTGAATTTATTTTAGCAATTGTTGCTTTGGTTACTTTAATTTCTGGCCTATACCCGGCACTGGCACTATCCGGTTTCAAACCCCTGGATGCCATAAAAAGTAATGTTCTCAAAAACAAAGCGGGTGGTTCTGTGATCCGTAAAATTCTGGTGGTTTTACAATTTACGATTGCTCAGGCTTTAATTATTGCTGCCATCATCAATATCCTACAATTAAATTTTGTACGGAACAAAGATTTAGGCTTTTCCGATGATCTGGTCTTCACCTTTAACATGAATAATGATAGCCTCACCATTGCCAGGCAAAGCGCTCTAAAAAACAAACTATTGTCAATACCTAATGTACAGAAAGTGAGTTTCAGTAGTGATCAACCAATCTCGGGAAATACCTGGTCTACCAACTTCAGGTATGCTAGCCAACCTGACGATCAACCTTATCATATCAATTTAAAATTTAGTGATGCAGATTATCAAGACACTTATGGGCTTCACCTGATGGAAGGTCGCTGGCTTGCTCAATCAGACACGATGAAAGAAGTCGTCATAAATCATACGGCAGTAAAAAAGCTTGGCATTAAAAATACCGCCGAAGTAATTAATCAAAATCTAAAACTCGGCAGCGACATGTTAAAGATTGTCGGTGTCGTGGAAGATTTTCATCAACACTCTCTGAAAGATAATTTTCAGCCATTAGCCTTTTCAACTCGAACGGAATTTTATTGGGAAGCTGGAATAAAAATCAATCCAACAGATATTTCCAGCACGGTAAGCGCAATAAATAAAGCATTTGACGAAGTACTGCCGGAACAAATATTTAATGGCAGATTTTTAGATGAGTCCATTGCGGAATTTTATGAAAGTGATCAACGATTGTCATCCACCACCAAATTTTTCGGTATCCTCGCCATTATTATTTCTTGCATGGGATTGTTTGGACTTGCTGCTCATGCTGCTGCACAACGAATCAAGGAAATCGGTGTAAGGAAGGTATTAGGAGCAACCGTCGCCCAAATCGTACTTCTCCTGGCTAAAGATTTTTTAAAATTAGTGGGTATTGCCTTAATTATCGCCAGTCCGATTGCTGCATTTCTCATGAATCGATGGCTTGATAATTTTGTTTTCCGGATTCCCATGCCCTGGTGGGTTTTTGGTTTCTCAGGAGTGCTTGCGTTAATCATAGCATTGCTAACCGTAGGATACCAGGGTTTACGCGCAGCGAGTGTCAATCCCATTAAATCCCTGAGAGATGAATAAATGCATTGAGGTGGCGTCCCCGATGGGACTCTTAAGGTGGCGTCCCAATAAAGGTGGCGTCCCAATAAAGGTGCCGTCCCAATAAAGGTGCCGTCCCAATAAAGGTGCCGTCCCGATGGGACTTTTAAGGTGGCGTCCTTGACGGGACTTTGAAGGTGGCGTCCCAATAAAGGTGCCGTCCCTAACGGGACTCCTAAGGTGGCGTCCCGATGGGACTCTTAAGGTGGCGTCCC
>JAGQWV010000125.1 GCA_020437045.1 Saprospiraceae bacterium
GGCAGGGTTATTTGGGTAATAATTTAGACGTTACCCTGGATTTCGGAGCTCGGGCAGAGATCAGTACGATTGTACTGACTGACTTGAAAAATCAAAATGCCAAAATCTTTCTTCCTAATAAGGTCACTTTTGAGGTGAGTAATGATGGAGAACGGTTCGTCGAAATTTATCGAAAACCACTCTTTCACGGACGAGAAGAAGATATCGACATCTACAAATACGAATTCAGCTATAAGAATCCGCGAAAAACACGTTATCTACGAATTCGTGCAGACAATATGGGTATTTGTCCTCCATGGCATAATGCTGCCGGAGATCGTGCCTGGATGATGTTTGATGAGCTAGTGGTAGAGTGATTGATACCGATCGTTTTGACTAAGGGTTGATTTTAGACAACCATAGTCTTCACCATTATTCCTTTAATGCCCTTCTTAGTATCTTACCAATATTGGTCTTCGGTAATTCATTGCGAAATTCGATCTGTTTTGGCCTCTTGTAATTGGTAAGGTTTTCTTTGCAGTATTCTGATATTTCTTCTTCGGTGAGTGATTTATCCTTTTTGACGATAAATACCTTGACTGCTTCAGTAGATTTTTCATCGGGAATCCCAATGGCCGCCACTTCGAGAACTTTTGGATGGGAAGCAATGACCTCCTCGACTTCGTTGGGAAAAACATTGAATCCCGATACCAGAATCATATCTTTTTTACGGTCCACGATCCGAAAATATCCATCGCTATCCATTGCTCCGATATCTCCGGTGCTGATCCACCCATCTTTGAGGCACTTGTTTGTTTCGTCCTGACGTTTGTAGTATCCTTTCATCACTTGGGGCCCCTTAATCTGTATTTCTCCAATCTCATCGATGCCTAATTCCTGACCATCTTCATCAACGATACGCATATCTGTAGAGGGTACGGGTAGACCTATGGTACCTAATTTGATGTTACCATCCAATGGATTTGAGCTTGCCACCGGACTGGTCTCCGTCATTCCATAACCCTCGGCAATGGCACAACCGGTCACCTCTTTCCATTTGAGAGCTACGGATTGCTGTAATGCCATTCCTCCTGCACTGGTGATTTTGAGATGACTAAAGTCAAGTTTTGAAAAATCCTTATGGTTTAAGAGCGCATTAAATAATGTGTTGACACCTGTCATCAGGTTAATCGGATACTTTTTAAAGGCGGCAATCACGGACCCTAAATCACGGGCATTGGTAATCAGCACATTTCGGGCTCCGATGCTCATGAGCGTCAGACAATTGACGGTGAATGCGTAGATATGGTATAATGGTAGAGGACACAATATCGTTTCTTCAGATTCTTTTAGATAGGGACTCATAATCGCGCGAACCTGCAGCATATTGGCGATCAGGTTTCGGTTGGTGAGCATGGCTCCCTTAGATATTCCGGTAGTACCTCCGGTGTATTGTAGTATGATGACATCATCGGCACAGGATTCAAAAGGCTTTATTTTAAATTTGGATCCCTGCTTTAGGGCTTCCGAAAAAGTCACCGAGTTAGCGATGTGATACTTTGGTACCATTTTCTTTAAATGCCTAACTACAAAATTTACAATCCATCCCTTAAACCATCCCAGCAGTTCACCGATACTGGTTGTGATGACCACCTTTATTTCAGTCTCCGGAAGTATTTTCTCCAGATTGGCTGCAAAATTTTCGGCAATAAGAATCGCCTTGGCCCCGGAATCTACAAATTGATGTTTCATCTCGCGCGGCGTATAGAGTGGATTGGTATTAACGACGATGAGACCGGCCCTCAATGCCCCGAATAGGGCAATGGGATACTGGAGCAGGTTTGGCATCATAAGGGCAATCTTATCTCCAGGTTCAAGTCCTCTGGAATGCAAGTATGCCGCAAAACGGTACGAAAGCCGATCGATCGTTTCAAATGAGAGCCCTTTGTCCATGCAAATGAAGGCAGTCTGCTTTTTATATTTCTTAAATGTTTCGTCAAAAAAATCGATCAGATTTTCATAAAGGTTAACGTCAATATTGGCGGGTATTCCATTGGGGTAATTTTTTAACCAAGGTCTTGATTCCATCAATTATATGATTTTAGAACAGCAGATATACGGTAAAATAAAGAAATTTTAAGATTGCCGGAAAAGGAATCCCCTGAGGCTAGCAGCGGTCGAGTATATGATGTAAGATTTTACAAGCTTTTATAATTTCATCCGGACTAATAATTAAAGGAGGTGCTACCCGGAGGCTGTGATCATTAAATAAAAACCAGTCTATCAGCAGGCCTTCATCCGCGGCCTCTCTCACTACGCGTTGCAAAAGTTGGGCATCACCAAGGTCGAGGGCAAACCAGAGGCCTCCTTCACGGATCTCCTGAATGTAAGGATGTGGCAAATGTTGTCGAAACAAGTCAATTTTGGTGGGCAAGCCTTTGATAAGCTTTTCGGAGTCAATAACCTCGAGAGTGGCCAGGGCTGCGGCACAATTGACCGGATGGCCGCCAAAAGTGGTGATATGACCCAAAGCCGGACTATTTGCAAGTTTAGACATGTTTTCTTGGGAACTAACAAAAGCTCCTATTGGCATTCCTCCCCCCATACCTTTGGCAAGTAAAAGAATGTCTGGCACGACATCATATTTTTCAAAGGCGAAAAAATGCCCCGTCCTTCCATAAGCACATTGGATCTCGTCTAAAATAAATAGACTCCCGGTCTCTTTACATCGATTTTGCACCTTTACGAGATAGTTGTTCTCCGGAGGATGAATTCCACTTTCAGCCTGTACAGTTTCCATAATCACAGCGGCAGTTTGATCGGTGATCGTGTCAAGTTGGACAGGTTCATTATAGTCGATAAATCGAACCATGGGTAGGAGGGGTCGAAACGGTCCCGTATAGATCTCACTACTCATTAGGCTCATCGCTCCATGAGTGCTGCCATGATAGGCGTTACGACAAGCCACGATCTCATATCTACCAGTTATTTTTTTGGCCAGTTTGAGTGCTCCTTCGACCGCTTCTGCACCGCTATTCACGAAATACACTGAATCCAGAGACGATGGAAGTAGATCCACTAGTTTTTTCGCCAACTGAACCTGCGGACTAAGGACAAACTCACCATATACCATGGTATGGAGATACTTTTCTGCCTGAGATTGGACGGCATGGACGATCGCGGGATGACAATGTCCCAATGCAGAAACTCCAATGCCAGAAATCAGGTCTAAAATCTGTTGGCCATCGGCGGTGTGGAGATACATTCCTCTTGCTTTAACGATTTGAGTCAGCAAAGGGGCGGGACTGGTCTGAGCCACATGCCGAAGGAATATGTTTCTTAAGTCCATACTAATAGTAAAGCTTTGATCCGTTTTTCTTTAGCCATTTGACCTGCTCTTTATATTGAGGCATGGCATACTTTACCACATTCCAAAAGGCTGGTGAATGATTATGCTCCTTCAGGTGAGCAAGTTCGTGAATAATGACATAGTCCGTAACTATTTGAGGTGCGAGAAAAAGACGGGTACTGAAATTGAGATGACCGGTATGACTGCAACTCCCCCAATTACTTTTATTGTATTTGAAGCTAATGTCAGTATAATGAAATTGATAGAACCTTTGATTTAGATCGGCTACCCGTTCAGCAAAACGGTCGTGAAATTCGGTGGCAAAAATCTTACTGATTAATTTTGGCAATGTTTCTGCCTGCGCTTCTTCATCCCAATCGGCAGGACATCGTAAATGGAGGGTGCCATCTTTTATCTTACCTATAGCCGTCTTTCGATCGGCCATGGTAACTGACAATGAATAAGATCCAAAGATTGTCTGATACCTCTTTCCGTCTACGGGTGATTCAAGAAAGAAGTGGTCAAATAATTCGGGTTGTTTCTGATATTTATCCCGGGTCCAATTTACCGCCCATTCAATCGGATTATCTGGCATTCCATAATGCCAATGGACTGGAATTCTCAAATTTACGGCCCGTTGTCCCAGGGCTACTCTCCAGCTGCGACGGTATTCACGATAGATGATCATGGGAATCTGTTGATCTCCCACATCAACGATGAGCTTGGTAATATTGGTCGTACTTTTTTTGCGATGAAGCATATAAGACTCAAAACTAATAAGATTTAGACGATTGCATCCTTTGATTAGCTGAATCAATCGGTGATTTTATCCCTTCCACATGATTCCAAATAATTATCCATTATTATAGCATTTAGACGGAATAATTATTAACTTATAAAGGCTTAATCTAAAATCTTGACCATGAAGAATGCGATACTGCCATTAATTATTTCTCCAGTAATAATACTAATCATTCCATTTTTAGCAAAGCTGGACCCTCACTCGCAAAGCCCCTCTAAACTTGAAATTACTGCACGACCGAATGAATATAATACTCTGGAAGGTACCTGGCAGCTCATTGCTGCAAAATTAGCGCACACCAGCCCCGGTGAAGCGGCTGAGTATACTAATGAGTCTGGAGTGGTGTCGATGAAGATCTTTACCAGAAATCGATTTGTCACCCTAAGGTATGACCGTGAGACCGGTGTATTGCTGGGCACGGGAGGAGGTACATATATCCAGCTGGGGGATGAATTTACCGAGTACATTGACTATCACAGCTGGGATAGTACATTGGTGCAATACCCGCAAAATTTTACCTGTACCTTTGAGGGCAATTTATTTACGCAAAAGGGTACCATCTCCGGAGGTGAGACTGATGGTCATGCCCTGGAAGAAGTCTACCAGAGGGTGGAGGATCCTTTTAGTGAAATGAAGGGCAGTTATCCGCTTTTAGGCTCGTGGAAATTGTTGAAATGGGCTCCGGGAGAAATGCAAAATGCTGAGCCACTGCCACAAGATATGGAGGGATTCAAGATCTTCACGCCGACCTTTTTTTATGCGATGCGTTACCGAAAGACCGGTGGAATAAGTAGTTTTTCCTTTGGCACCTACCATGCCACCCCTGATTATTTGACCGAGAAAGTAGTATCAGTAGGTGATCTTTCAGCTGTGGGAAGGTCGTATACCTTCTCATGGTCCCGTACAGATAAAGGATTTAAACAGTATGGTTTTATCGACTCTGATCAATTTATGGGCTATAAGATCGAAGAATATTATCAGCGGGAATAAGCGATTTAACATGATAAATAGAGCCTCGGGATATTTCTTTATTTTGGGGCATGCATGAATTCGGGATACTTTCTGTTTTACCACCGGTCATTGCCATAATTTTGGCTATCTGGACCAAACAGGTCTATGTTTCTTTGGTGTTTGGCCTTTTTCTGGGCTGGCTAATACTCAATGATGGAAATCTATTGCTGGGTTTCCTGGACACCCTTTACGCGATGGTCGATGTCTTTACCGATCCCGGTAATACCCGGACAATTATGTTTAGTGCTTT
>JAGQWV010000126.1 GCA_020437045.1 Saprospiraceae bacterium
GATGAGGATGCGGAAAAAATCGATTATGATGACCTACTGGAGGAAATGAAAAATGATGTTGTCGAGGCAAATGAATACAGGGAGGAATTGGGCTACGATCCGGTTGAGTTGATCGGATGGGCTTCTGAACCCTATTATGATGAAGTGAATAAAAAACTGCACTGGGCAAAAGAATTGAAATTTGGTGAAGCTGAGCAACATACACTGAACTATAATATTCGAGTTCTGGGCCGGCGTGGATATTTGGAATTGAATATCATCGGTGGCATGGATGTTTTAGATGATGTGAAGCAAAATATTCATGAGATCCTGCCCAGTGTAGAATTCCAAAATGGGAGTCGCTACAGTGATTTCGATCCCAGTATCGATAAGGTGGCTGCCTATGGACTTACCGGACTGATAGCTGGTAAACTTTTGGCAAAAGCTGGTTTACTGGCAAAATTAGGCATTGTCCTGGCAAAATTTTGGAAAGTAATTGCAGTGGCCATCGTGGGCCTTGGGGCAGGTATAAAAAAGTTCTTTTCATCAAAAAAAGAAGAACAACCTCCGGTATAGCTAACGACTAACCTTCTTGGCATCAAGATTAGGTTCCATCGATGCAATCAGGCTCTGATCATTGCACATTACTTATGTGCTCCAGTGCCAGCATCAATGCATGGGTTCCCTTTCTACCATGTCCTTGCGCTTCAACGGCCTTGTACAATTGATGTGCCAGGGCCAAACCAGGTAAGCAAAGGTTCATTCTTCTGGCTTCAGCCAAGGCAATTTCCATGTCTTTGATGAAGTGCTCTACATAAAATCCCGGATCAAAATTTCGATTGACAATTCTTGGAGCCAGGTTATTAAGTGTCCAGCAACCAGCGGCACCTCCTGAAATAGCCTCCAACATTATGTTTAGATCAAGACCTGCCTTATAACCGTACAACAAACTTTCACATACGCCGATCATCGTTCCAGCAATGGTAATTTGATTGCACATTTTGGTGTGTTGACCAGAGCCTGCTTTTCCTTCATATACGATGTTTTTACCCATAATTTCAAAGAGAGGCATCACGGTATCGACGTGCTCTTTATCACCACCAACCATAATGGACAAGGTTCCGTTTTTAGCTCCTACATCTCCGCCTGATACCGGAGCGTCTACCGCTCCAGCGTTTTTCTTTTTTGCCTCATCGTCGATTTTGACGGCAAGGCTCGGTGCGGTAGTGGTCATATCTACCACAATGCTTCCATCTTTGATCCCGGAAAAAATACCATCGGCACCGAAATATACCTGTTCTACATCATTGGGAAATCCTACAATCGTGAAGATAATATCTGAATTTGCAGCTACTTCGCCCGGAGTGTCATACCAGGTTGCACCGGCTTCAACCAAGCTATCTGCTTTTGACCGCGTTCTATTGTATACTGATAAGTTATATCCATTTACGATAAGATGGCCAGCCATGGAGACACCCATAACTCCGGTGCCGATCCAGCCAATATTTTGTTTTTTAATCATTTCTTTCTAAGAACTATTTTTTCGAAAATCTAATGAGTTGATTAATAATCGATTTAGGGTCTAGTGCTAAAGCGATAAGCTGTCGTGGTGTGATAAGTTTCTCCCGGCTTTAGCAAGACTGATGGAAATTCCGGTTTATTAGGTGAGTCTGGAAAGTGCTGTGTCTCCAGACAGAATGCTCCCCGATGTGGATAGACTTTACCGCCTTTACCTACCATTTCGCCACTCATGAAATTACCGGAGTAGAATTGTACCCCGGGTTCGCTGGTGAGGGTTTCCATGACTCTCCCAGAGGTAGGTTCAAATACCACAGCGGCTAATTGCACTTTTCCTCCCCCAGGCTCATGATTGAGTACCAGGTTGTGATCATATCCCTTGCCAATTTGAATTTGTGGATTATCCGAATCAATACCAGCTCCGATTTTGGTTGGTTTTCGAAGATCAAAAGGTGTACCATCGACCGGTGCAATTACACCGGTAGGTATTAAACCATCATCGACTGGCGTATAGTGGTCGGCATTAATCATAATCTCATGATCGAGGATCGTACCATGATCATGCCCGGCAAGATTGAAGTAAGAATGGTTTGTGAGGTTGACTACGGTAGCTTTGTCGGTTGTAGCGGTGTAGTCAATGGTCAATTTGTTGTCATCATTGAGTGAATAGACAACTTTTACATTCAGATTTCCCGGGTATCCTTCATCCATATCCGGACTCAAAAGGTGAAGCTCCAGGGCGGGAGCACCATCTTGATCAATGATTCTAGCTTCCCAGAGGTGTTTATCAAAACCCTGTTTTCCTCCATGGAGATGATTTACACCGTTGTTAGCCAGTAGTTTATATTGTTGACCATCTATGGTAAACTGAGCTTTACCAATGCGGTTTCCATAGCGTCCCACCAGGGCTCCAAAAAAAGGATTTTCATCAAGGTACTGCTGTAAATTATCGAAACCCAAGACTACGTCTTCCATTTTTCCATCCCGATCTGGTACCACTATGGAGGTTATGATTCCTCCATAATTAGTGATTTCGACAGTCATCCCGTTTTTATTCTTAAACGTGTACAAATCTGCGGGACCTTCGGGTGTTTCACCGAATGGTTTTTTAGTAAGCGTCAGGGTTTCTTTATCTTGCATGTTAGATTCTTGTGCGGTTTCGTTCGAAACAGATGTTTTGGATTGGCAGCTGATGATCAGACTGATGATAATAAACAAGAACAAAGATTTATTTTTCATCTTGTTGTTTGTTTTCGCGTTATATAGATAGTTAATGTTTCAAAAATAATAGCAATATGAATGATTCCCGATTCTTGGGAGGTTTAATTGAATGCAATTGGTCAAGGAAAAACTACTTTTTCCTCTTGTTTCTCGCATTCCTCCTTGCTACGGGCTGTGCTTCGAAAGATAATGGAAATATTGCAGAAAGCACTGATCCAGAGCCTATGTTGACCGGGCAAAATTTTCTGGTTGATGAATATATGCAAGCAATTGATGCCATCCAACCACGTAACGACGGTCCGGATACCAGTGGAATGGTGAAGATTAAAGGTGGTGTATTTGAAATGGGCGATAATGAAGGGCAGGCAAGAGCTGATGAGATGCCTATGCACATGGTGAAAGTACACTCATTTCTAATGGATAGAACGGAAGTAACCAACGCTCAATTCACTGAATTCGTCGATGCAACAGGCTATCAGACTATTGCTGAACGTGAAATTGACATTGAAGAAATGATGAAGCAGTTGCCTCCGGGTACACCTCCACCGGACCCCGATTTACTCAAGCCGTTTTCACTGGTTTTCAAAGCGCAACCAGCTGGTCGTCCGGTCTACTACCCTTCGGAGTGGTGGCAAATGGTCCCGGGTGCCAATTGGAAACATCCTCAAGGGCCGGATAGCAATATCAAGGGAAAAGAAAATCATCCAGTTGTACATATAGCCTGGTATGATGCCATGGCCTATTGCAAATGGGCGGGTAAGAGATTACCAACCGAGGCAGAGTGGGAATATGCTGCGCGTGGTGCTGACAATGACCGGGCGCAATATCCTTGGGGTAATGATTCGATCAATCCTCAGAAGGCAAACTATTGGCAAGGAGAATTCCCTATTGCCAATCAGGTGGAGGATCAATATCTGCGAACAGCACCAGTGGCTCACTTTGCACCTAGTCCACTGGGGCTTTACGACATGGCTGGAAATGTGTGGGAATGGACGGCTGACTGGTATCATTTTCAGCATTATTTTCAGGAGGCGAAAGATGTCATGGCCGTAGATCCCAGCGGTCCGGAAAAGAGTTTTGATCCAGATGAACCAACGGTACCGAAGAAGGTTATTCGGGGTGGATCATTCCTTTGTAACGATTCTTATTGTTCGGGATATCGTGTGTCATCAAGGATGAAATCAAGTCCGGACACGGGAATGGAACATACCGGTTTTCGTTGTGTGATGGACATTCCTCAAAGTGAGTAATGAAATTGTCTGTATTCATACGACAAAATAGTTATGGTCTCACTGTTCCAAATTCCAAATACGGTAAACTGGTCTACAGCAATCCATGAGAACAGAGGCCAAATAGCACTATTTTCATTATTAACCGTCATTAACTCATCATGCTGATCCCTCAATAAAAACTGATCTCCGGCCTTGGTGAGTGATACATTTTTCAGGCATGCCGGAAAATTAACAATCCAGGGGTTACGCGAGATAGCCGTAGCATAAATATCCAGGAACTTAGCCATACTGTCAAAGGCTCCGGGAAAGGATGATATTTTCTTAATGGGAACGGAATCTTGTAAAATTGCGCGCAAGGGGAACGCACCCGGGTAATAGATCAGTGACCCTTGATAAGACTGGTTAAAACGGTAGTTGAACTCAAAGTCAGATCGTCCAAAGGCAAAATCCAGAAGCAAGGCGGTACGTTTGGATTTTACACCCATGAGCCAGGTATAACGCACTTTCAGATTTTCCTCAGCGTCATGCTCAATACCGCAAACCAACCAAAAATCTTCGATGGCATTGAGGGTCAGAATATCTGTTTTTTTAGCATTGAAACCCGCCAAACTGAATAAGGAAATTTGCATGGTAAGGGTCAATTGCCTACGATTTTTAAAGGCAGATACCATCAGATAGAGATCACCCAAAATTTGTAACACCTGCTTGACCCAATTGGGGTCGGCTCTTTCCAGGCTGCTAAGCTTGCGGATTCTTCTGGCTACACCACCTAATTTCGCATCAACCATTCTTGAAGAAATCTCAAAGAGAGTTTCGTCGCTAAAGTCGTATTGCAAGAGGCCTATACGCATCACATCGATCAACCATTGATCTAGCTGAACGATACCTTTATCCATCAAGGTCTGACGGTCAGGTCCGGGAAGAAACAGAGAAGATGTTGGACTAGTAGATGTTCGCATCGATTATTGCCGTTAATTTAAATATCTTTTTGCGATTTCCTTCGTTGCAAAGACTCGCTGTAGCTACGGCTACATCTGCGTTTTGCGCCTCGGACCTCATCAAAAATCTTATTAAAATTATTCAACATAACCCATGCGAACATCTACTGGTTGGAAT
>JAGQWV010000127.1 GCA_020437045.1 Saprospiraceae bacterium
ACTGAAACCTGACTACTGACTACTTTTAATTTACGATTAGTAGACCAAAGACTATTACTAAAGACCAAAGACTGTCTTACTTTATCCCGCTTTCCTTCAGGATCTGGTCCACTTCTTTCGGATTGATTCCAACTATATTGGCAATAAGATCAAGTGAAATTCCGGAATGGTGAGCATTGATTACCACGTCTCTTTGTTTCTGAGCAATACCCTTCTCAATGCCTTTCTCAATACCTTCCTCAATGCCTTTTTGTTTATATTTTTCGGCAATCTGATCGTATGTACTCATAATATCTGATTTTATTACATAAGGGAGCTCATTAAGGAGTTCCACCAGTTTCTCATCTCGAATATCGACAATTTCGAAGTAGTAAACAGCCAGAGGTTGCAATAAGTTTCTTGCTTCTTTGGGTGTTAGAGCCCCGAAGATATTCTGAATATGATCCAGAAGTGCCCTTGGGTCGCGACTGTATTTTTGGGTGAGTATAGCTGCTCTGAGTAAAGTATTTTTCAGGTCATTGATACGATCATTATTTAATCTGGCTACATCAACAAAAATGGATTGGAATTCGGGTATGTAGGGTATTAAGACCATTGGTAGGTCAACTATAAGGTCTGATATAGACTGTAATTGCCATTTTTGAGCTCCATGATAATAGACAAGGGGAATAATCGGATGTAATGTCCGACCGTTTTGCCACTGGTTTAAATAAGCCTGAGCCAGGTACCCAAGCACTTGCAATGATGTATGCTTATGAATTTGACTTTTGTGCTCCAGTAGAATGCTGATATAACAATCATAAGACTGATCTCGAAGTGGGCAACGAAAAACGGCATCGATAAAGAATTCCTGGAAATTCTCATTAATAAATGCATCCGGTTCGGCGGTCAGGTTGGATAATTCAAAAATATCCTTGATGGATGTGGGCGAAATTCGGAAAGAAATTCGCGTGCGAAACCAATATCCGCTATAAGTGATTTAAAAAATTTATTGTGAATGTTATTAATTGACGACATAACAGTGTGTAAGATAGAAATTCATGTCAGAAAATGTCAAACCCCGACGCTGGACCGGCAGCGCCTTTGAGCATTTCGACAGTCATTTTCCTCCGACTTTAATATGAATTACTAAAAAGAAAGATCTATTCTTCTGCAAAACAAGAGATGACAACCCTTGTATCTCCCTGCCTGACCACTGAAACCTGAACTACTGACTACTCACGCCTTGACCCTTCGTCCTCTGCCCAATCGCCTCCGCAATTTTTTCAGAGTCTTCGTAAATAGAACCCAGGATACCCCCAAGTTTGTAATTATCGAAGCCGAGGAAATATAGTCCTGCAAATTCATCCTGACCAATACAAAATTTAGGTAAGCCATATTGATCCGTTAAGGTCCCTGTATTTTTGATCAAATGATCGATCCCTGATCGATAGCCGGTTGCCAGGATGATAGCATCTATTTCCAGCAATTCACCATTCTTGAGGATCACACCATTCGTGGTAAATTGTTCCAGATCGGGCACAATTTTAATTTTACCTTCTTTTATTTTTCGAACGGTACCCAAATCGATCACCGGAGTTTGGCCCGTTTGCCGTAATTGATCAACGGGATCTATTTGAGGTTGTTGGATGCCGTATTTTGAAAGATCACCAATAATAATTCTTCTCGAAAGTTTACTAATTAATTTGCCCAGACCGAAGGGTAATTTATCCAGCATTTTAGCCGTTAATTGTGCCGGTCTGCCCAATACATCTCTGGGAACGATATTGACCGGCGATCGGACGGATAGATAATTTTCGATTTGACTTTCAGCAAGATCCAGGGCTATCTCGGCTCCGGTATTTCCCATGCCTACCACAAACACTTTTTTGTTTTCGAAGGGTTTTGGATTTTTATATAATCTACTATGCAAAATCTCGCCACTAAAATCTTCCTGACCAGGCCAGGTTGGACTAACGGGGATTCGATTCGAACCTGTGGCAAATACGACCTCGTCCGCGACGTAAGTATTTGAATTAGTAACGACATGCCACAGATTTCCCCGGCGTAGAATATTATGAGCTTCTACTCCAAAAATTGGATGGATATCAAATTTTCTGGCATACATATCATAATAATCGACCAGCTGTTGCCTTGAAACATAGAGTGGATATTCGGGAGGAAATGGTAAATAGGGGAGATGTGAAAGTTGTTTCACCGTGTGTAAGTGCAGGCGGTCATAATGACGGCGCCACATGGAGGCAATATTTTGATCACGCTCAAGGATCGTAAATTCTTTTCCTCGATTACGTAATCTTCCTGCGATGGCCAGCCCCGCCGGACCAGCGCCGAGGATTAGGTTCTTACAATGTACGGTTTCCCTGGGATTCATTTGCCTTCATTAGATCTTTTGACAATATAGGGAATTATTCAAGTGGAAAACCTAACCTTTTTCGTCACTTACTGTCATATTAATCCTTGAAAAAATTATTCCGGATTGATGTTAGAAGTAAGTAAACTGTGTTGCATTAATAAGCGTCCGAGAAACATATTATTGTCATAGACTGGCACCGAAAGTAAATAACCTTGCTCATTTTTATGTATATGGACAGAGGCATCTTCACTGAATAAATTTTTAGGTAAATCATTGCTCGGAACACCTCCTTCGCTTTTTCGATTGGTAGATACCTCAATTTCATCGTCTGTCGTGACAAAATCTATTTGGGTAATCATGGTTTCTCTTACGATATTTGTTAGGGTATTACGCACATCACTCCATGATTTCTTATAAATATCGTCCCGGACCAACGATGCATAAAAAGAGGCTTGCCTTTTGATCTCCTCCACATGATTTTGTTCTGTAATCGTAGCGATTTTATCGTTGCAGGTGATTTGAGCTTCATCCAGTTTGATTTTGCTCTGACGTTCTGACCATTTTTTTCCGGCATAGAAATAAAGGTTACCACCCAGCAGTATAACAATGATCAGGTACCAAAACCAATTTCGTTTAAAATGATTTTTCATGGAATCATAAATTTCTTAATGCACGTTTCAATATTTTTCCGGTGGCATTCATCGGAAGACTTTTAAGAAATTCGATTTTTCGAGGATATTTATAAGAGGCTACTCTTTCTTTCGTCCAGGCGATTAATTCTTCTTCTGTCAGCTCTGTGCCGTCTTTAAGTACAATATAGGCCTTAATTTCTTCACCCATTTGATCATCCGGCACACCTACCACAGCAACCAGTGAAACGGAAGAATGGTTCATTATAACTTCTTCTACTTCCCGGGGATAAACATTTAATCCTCCTCTGATGATCATATCTTTTGTCCGGTCTACAATATAGTAGTAGCCATCTGAATCCTGCATGGCCACATCTCCGGAATGAAGCCATCCATTTTCCAATGCTGCTGCTGTGGCGTCGGGTTTCTTATAATAACCCTTCATTACATTGTGGCCTTTGTAGAGGAGTTCTCCTTTTTGTCCGGTAGGAACTTGGTCACCTTGCTCATCAATAAGTTTGACCGATACTCCCCATACCGGAGTGCCGATTGATCCCGGCTTACGTACTTTGCCCGGTTGATTAAAAGTGACCACGGGTGAGCCTTCGGACATTCCATATCCTTCGTAAATTGGCACTTCATATTTAGTCTCAAAATCTTTTAGTACCTGCACGGGTAGTGATGCACCACCGGAGACACATTTTCTTAATGTTGATTTTATTTGACTGATGCGTTCATCTTCCATCGGGTCAAAATAGTTTACGAGTCCCCAATACATCGTTGGCACACCTGCAAATAGGGTGATTTTTTCCTCGACCATAAGTGTTTGTACGGTTCCGGCTTCAAAACGAACCAGCAGGGTGGAAGTAATTCCGGAAAGGATTCCCGTATTCATCAGGCAAGTTTGTCCAAAAATGTGGAATAAAGGAAGCACAATTAACATTCGATCATCAGTGTTCACCTGAAAAAGATGCCGGGTTACGTCCGCATTCCAGAGTAGATTTGAATGGGTGAGTTCAGCTCCTTTTGGTTTACCGGTGGTCCCTGAGGTGTAGATGATTACCGCTGTATCTTCTGCGCTGCTATCGTAGCTGTCAAAATTCGGACTTTGCCCCTGAATAAATTCACTAAAGGTTGTAGACTCCGCAAATGGAGAGTCCGTTTGAGGCTGAGCGGTCACACAAATAAATCGTTGACAATTTTTTACTTCACTGAAACCCTGCCATCCTTCTTGACCCATAGGCAAAGCTGAATTACCTTCAAAGCAGAAATAGAGTTTAGCATCTGAATCGGAAAGATGATAAGCTACTTCATCTTTTTTTATTAAGATACTCAGTGATACCACTACCGCCCATGCTTTCAGGATGCCAAAATAAATGATGGGAAAATAGGGTAAATTGGGAAAACTGAGAA
>JAGQWV010000128.1 GCA_020437045.1 Saprospiraceae bacterium
TTAATTCTCTCTGCTTTTTCGTCCAGCTAATTGCTAACGTCATATTTCCAGAAAAATTAACTAGTAGTCACTACCTCGTGATTTCTTACTTGAATTTAATTTCAAACTCTACCCTTCTGTTCAAGCGTCGACCCTCATCCGTCGCATTCGTCGCGATCGGTCGTGTTTCTCCAAATCCTACATAACTCAATCGATCGGCACTGATACCTCTTCCAATCAGATAATCATAACACGCTTTAGCCCTTTCTTCAGACAAACTGAGATTCTTATAAGTATCACCGGTTGCATCTGTATGGCCAGAAATAGCCAACCCATAATCTTCATATCTATTGAGAATGTCAACAATCTGATTTAAAACTGGTACTGATTCTGGTCTTAGTGTAGCCCTGCCCACATCAAATTGTACTGCTCTTTGAGCAAATTCTAATAGTTCTTTTACTTCTCGTCGCACTACCGGACAACCATTGTTACTAGCCAAGCCAATCGTCTCGGGACAACGATCAATACCATCATGTACTCCATCTCCATCTCTATCCGGGCAACCATTAAATTGTTTGAAGCCGGCATCATTAGGACAAAGATCATCCGCATCTGCAACTCCATCACTGTCGGAATCCGGGCACCCTTTCGTAGCAATTGAACCAGGGGTATCAGGACAGGCATCTTCTGAATCCAAGACTCCATCACCATCTCGATCCACCACGGGACAACCATTGTTTTCGATAGTACCTTTCAAACTGGGGCACTCATCTTCATTATCAGATACACCATCACCGTCTGAATCAGGACATCCCTTCAATTCGACAGAACCGGCAAAATCAGGACATTGATCCTCTGAATCAGGTATACCGTCTCCATCCGTATCCGGACATCCTCTAAATTCAACCAAACCGGCTATATCTGGACATAAATCTTCTTCATCTGGAATTCCGTCGCCATCAAAATCCGTTGGTTTCAGTGGCACCTCGGGAGCTCTAGTCTTTTTGCCAATCAGGTACCGGAAACCAATGCCATGCTGCAGATTGTTACGATTGTCCTCCAGTCCGATATGGTATTCGAGCTGAACATTAAAATAGGCATTCTTACCCATTTTTACATCCAAACCTACTCCTACGGGAATCTCAATACCAAAAGCCGAAGCCTCTTTCTCATAAACAGCATGTGCTCCTGTCAGAATGTATGGTACAGCCTGAGATCCGGCATGCCACAACTGCCCGTGTACCTGAGCACCGAGACTGACAATGGCATCATTCTTAAACTCATCGTTAAAGTTGACTACTCCAGCCCGCAATGGGACTGAGACATTTACATAGTCATTGATATTACGCTGATATGAAACTTCAAAACCATTCTTATAATTTCTGAGATTGCCATAATTGCCAGTTATCGGACTCTGATAGTCAAAAAAGAGGGCCTTGAATGACAAAGCATCCGGTCGAAGTGGGTTTTGAGATTCAACCGATACCACGCTCAGAAAAACGGAAAATGTTATTACTAAGTAGAGGGTCTTCATTTCAAATATTTAGTTTTTAGCAAACTGCAGTTCTAAAGTATATTCAAAAATACCGTTTCAAACTACAAATAAAGAATTTTTTTAAATCATTAACAACTAAAAATCAATTATTTCCATTGCAAAAACCATTCCACAATGTTGCACTCATTTACAAACGATCATCTGGTCCAGCTTATTTTCGGGATGCAATGATAAGCTTTGTTTAAAGACCAGATCTGCTTTTGGAGCTGATATGATTCAAATTTTACTGACAATCAATCACATAGCAATGTATCTATATATGTATCACTATGATTTTGAATTGTTGATACGCCCAACTTTTACGTATATACCGCACTACATCACCTGTTACTGCATTTTGAAGATGGCTTGAGAGCTTTCGTCGACTTTTTACTCGGACAGATCGTACAGAATGGACACCGGGACTACTCTGATGTATCTTTACAACATTATAAAAAATTAATAGTCATGATAAAATATATATTCATATCTATGGTATTCTTAAGTACCTCGTTTCCGATATCGGCAGATACCACTCACTATACTAATTATGTAATGAGTGCCGAAGGAATCCATCAACAAGAGGTGCTATTAACAATTAGATTTGCTGAATTAACTGACAAAGGTGTTTACATGATTCGCAAGACTTATGATGGCACTACGTTTGATAGTGTAGCCTGTATGGAGGTCGAGCTCTTAAAGTCGAAAATCCAGGTGATTGTTGATCATTTGAACGAGGAAGGTGAAGTTTCTTACCAGCTATCGCAAATTACTGACCAGGGAGAAACAGTAATCTCAGAACTGATATTTGTACCTCATTTTTCAGTTAAAAATGATAATCTGCTTGGTCACACAGATAAAGTAAAGGAAAATGTATATGGTGATCCTCATGCCCTCTAACAAGTGATTGACAAGAGTAAAAAAAGCAATATTTACTACGCATCGACCGGAGCAAGCGCTTCGAAATATCCCGTCGTATAATTCTTTTTTACATTATTCCAATCAAAACAGCGGCCATTCATTACCACATAAACTCCTGCATCTCTAGACTGTGCAAACCCCAGTGCACTTCCCAGATTGAAAAAACCATCTGAAGATGTACCAAAGGTATAGGGTATCATGGCTCCGGTTAAGACAATGGTTTTAGGAAGTTGAGCGGTGGCCAGATAAGTGGCTGTTTTGACCATAGTATCCGTACCATGAGTGACAACAATCTGCTGGTATTCAGTGGAACGACAGGCGTCCAGAATCAATTGACGATCATAATCTGTTAATTCGAGACTATCTTTCATCATAATCGTTTTCACGTCGACATCAACCCCACATCTACCTCTCTTCAACATATCATTCACGTGAGTTTTGAAGAAAGTTAGTTCACCTGTGATGTAATTATACTCTTTGTCGAAGGTGCCACCGGTAATAAATATCTGAATCATAATGCAATTATAGACTTTATCACCCGCTCAAAGAAGACTCGGTCAATTTTTGATAAAGGAGATCGTAACCGGCACCTAAATAACTTTGTCTGCACAACTGCTACTGGCAAATGCATCTGGTTTGGCTTTGAAAACAAAACCCATACTTAAAATATAACCCATTGCTTCCTTTAATGCAGTATTGGATTGGAATCCAGGATCAGTGTTGATATCGGCATGAACCTCCAATTCGACGTGATAGCGATCGAGTAGATCACAGAGGGAGTATGCCACTTCTACCGACTTGGCTACTTCAGTGATCATTCGTTCCTTCAAACTCATCGAATTGAGAATACGCGAATTATTGATAAACATAAATCCTCCTTTCTTTTCCCGTAAAAAAACAATCACAGTCGCAAACTCAATCTGATCATGGTAAGTTTGGGAATCTGTGCCAATACAAACCTTTAGTTTATGCCCCTGTGCATGTTCTGATTTGATGGTTTGTTCAACTGCATTAAGAATCGGTTGGCTGATTTTTTGACCATTCAGACGTCTCCATTTTTGACTATCTAGCATCTTGGAAGATTTAAATTCTCCCTTAAATTAGCTAAGATTGGCTGAATCAGACGCAGTAGGGTACATTAATTATATGTTAATATTCTTAATATAAAGGTAGATTCAAGCTATTGATGACTTTCTGGCTGGTCTTCCATATGCGTTTCCAATTTCGTTTGGATTTTCTGGTTATTCGATCCTAATAACTTCAAAACGGTAAAAAGTCTCATTTTTGCAGTTCAAGAAATATCTATGCGAACGTTATCCTTAATTTTATCCCTGACCATTCTGGCTTCCTGTTCCGAAAAGGCCAAGAAAACGTCATCCTGGCCTGATGCAAAACAACTTAAAGTGGAGTGGAAAATTCTTGACGATGCCGTAAAAGGGGATAATAAATATACTTCCGAATTTATCATCACAAATGAGAGCAATTCCGACATGCCATCGGGATGGCAACTGTACTTTAGTCAGCTACCCACTTCTTTCTACCTGCCGGCTAATGCAGATGGTAAATATGATATCATGCCTCAAGGCGGAGATTTCTACCGGATCAGCACCCTTGCATCGTTTCCGAATATTTTGCCTGGCCAATCTTTTACCATCCGGTATCAGTGGCAGGTAAATAAGATCTCTCGTTCATTTACCCCCCATGGATTATTTTTTGTACTGCCTGATCATTCTGTCGTAAACGTGACTAATTACGTGACTGATGCGACTCCCGAGTCAATTAGTTTTGATAATAATGGAACTGATGAATCAGTCTACATGGATTCGGAAAAACGTTTTAAATTATATGAAAATATTCAGGAATCGCCACTGGATGCAACTAGTCCGATCATCCCCACTCCACGTCAGATGGAGATAGGACAAGGGGATTACCCGGTTTTTCCGGGTATCAGAATATTATTTGACAAAGGTCTTGATACAGAAGCCGAGCAACTAACCGGATTTATCCAAGGAGTGCTTAAAGCCGCTGCTAACCCAAACGAATCGGAACAGGCGATATATTTGAAGCTGGATGGTGACTCGGGCAAATATCCGCGTGAAGGGTATCAACTCGAAATAACCGCAGATCGAATAGCAATCACTGGAAGCGATGCTGCCGGTGTTTATTACGGAATACAAAGTCTTAAAGCACTGATTCCCGCAGATAATTTGAAGACTCCTGGTGATCAAATCCTGTTACCCCGTATAAAAATAGTAGATAGTCCACGATTTCAATATCGGGGCCAGCATATCGACGTTGCACGTAATTTCCAGCCCCTCTCAGAAATTAAAAAGATCATCGATGTAATGTCTTTTTACAAATTAAATAAATTACATTTTCACCTCACTGACGATGAAGGTTGGCGACTCCAGATTCCGGGATTACCCGAATTGACGGATGTAGGTGGACACCGAGGTTTCAGCCCGGAACCTTATGCCCTCCTCCCCCCTGCCTATGGATCTGGTGGGTCAGCTGATTCCTCGGTGAGTACCGGCAGCGGGTATTACACACGTGAAGAATATATCGACCTGCTTAAGTATGCGACAAAACACCACATCGAAGTTATTCCGGAAATAAATGGCCCGGGTCATGCAAGAGCCGCTATTGTAGCAATGCTGCATCGGTATCAACGGTTTGTATCAGCAGGGAATAAAGAAGAGGCCGTCAAATATTTACTTTCGGATCAAGATGATGCATCTCAATATTCCTCAGCACAGAATTATCATGACAATGTTATTTGTGTTTGTCAGGAATCCACCTATACGTTTCTCGAAAAAGTGATTGATGAGGTGGTGAAAATGTATCGAGAAGCCGATGCACCCTTGCACTTGATCCACACAGGTGGTGATGAAGTACCTCATGGTGCCTGGAGTGACTCTCCAAAATGCGCCTCCTTCATCCAGGATAATTCAGAAATAAATTCCACCGGCGATCTGCATCCGTATTTTGTTGGCAGATATCTTGACATTGCCAAAAAATACGATTTAGATATTGGTGGATGGGAAGAAATCACTCTAAAGCATTTAGGTGATCGAAATGTCCCAAATCCTGAGTTCTTAGGTAAAGGTGTGGTCTCCTATGCCTGGAATGCTATAGTAGGAGGAGGTGGAGAAGACATGTCTTACCAATTAGCCAACGCTGGTTATGAGGTGGTCATGTGTAATGCAAGCAACCTTTACTTTGATTTAGCATACACCTACGAAACACAAGAACCCGGACTTTCATGGGCTGGTTTTATTGACACCAAGAATGCATTTGAGTTGACCCCTTCAAACATTTTTATGGGTATCACCGAAGATGAACTGGGAAATCCAATTGATGGATTAGCCCTCGCCCGTGAAAGAGTGAGATTAAAACCCGAAGCACAAAAGAACATCATTGGTATTCAGGGAGCTTTGTGGTCTGAGACACTCAAGAGCAGGGAAACGGCCGAATACATGTTATTACCTAAAATGCTGGGGCTGGCCGAGAGAGCCTGGGCAGAAGAACCTCTATGGACAAAGTTCAACAACGCACAGTCGATCAGAGAATCTATCGCCTCAGAATGGTCAAAATTTGCCAACCGTATCGGTAAGCGTGAATTACCCCGGTTGGATCATCTTGACGGTGGTTTTTCCTATCGGATCAGTCCTCCTGGTGCCAAAATTGAAAATGGTGTTCTATTCATTAATTCTGAATTTCCTGGCCTGGTTTTGAGATATACGGTAGATGGCAGTGAGCCTACTGCTCAATCCATATTATACAAGGGACCAGTAGATCTTACTAAAGACGTATCGAGTGTAAAAGTAAAGGCATTTACAACCAATGATAGGGAAAGTCGTATCGTCGAAGTCAAAATGCCGGCTTTAAACTGACATTTCGTGTAAAAAAGCTGGATACAGCCAATGCATCCATCCAAACTGATTTTTGCTATTTTACAGCGTTAAGTATTCTCTAGCTATTTTCAAAACCAATAATGAGACGTTTCAAAAAGATCTCTTTCCTATATCTGACCTTAGTGGTTTGGGGCTTCTATAGTTGCACCGATTCATCCAATGATGGATCCCAACTTCATCTTTCGAAGAATGCCCATATCATGCTGATAGGCAATAACTTGGGTTCCCGAATGATGAATTTTGGTCCATTTGAAACGGAAATGCATTTACGATATCCGGATAGTACGCTCTACATCCGAAATATTTGTGATCCAGGTGACACCCCTGGTTTCAGACCTCGTGCCGGACGTGTTTCTCCCTGGGCCTTTCCCGGTGCCGAGAAATTTCAGACAGAACTTGCTCAAAACAGTGGTAGCCAGGGACATTTTGAAACTCCTGATCAATGGCTGACGCGTCATAAAGCGGACATAATCATTGGTTTTTTTGGTTTTAATGAAGCTTTCAATGGTGAAGAAGGTCTGGAAATGTATAAGGAAGAACTGGATGCTTTTATAAAATATACCCGAAAGCAAGATTATAATGGTGAAGATGCTCCCCAATTAGCGATCATCTCACCCATAGCCATGGAAGACCGCTCAGCCGATATGGATGTACCAGATGGAAAAGCGACTAATATCAACCTAGCTCTCTACACAGAAGCTATGCGAGAAGTCTGCGATTCAAATAAAACAGTTTTTGTTGACGTATTTCATCCATCCCAGGAATGGTATAAGAACAACACTGCCCCCTTAACGATCGATGGATCACAACTAAATGCAGAAGGATATCAAATCTTTGGGAAATATATAGTAGACAAATTGTTTGGCAATCACCCAGAGGAAGCAACACAATACCAATCACAAATACATGCAGCCGTCAAAGAAAAAAATTGGTTTTGGCACAATGATTATAAAATCCCCAACGGTGTGCATGTATTTGGTCGGCGTTACGAGCCTTTCGGACCGGATAATTATCCTGCGGAGCTTAAGAAGATAAGGGAGATGACTGCCATACGCGACACGGCTATTTGGGAAGCAGCCCATGGGAAGAAAAAAGATCTGGTGGCAGCAGATGCTAAAACAAGTGTCCTACCTCCAGTGGAGACTAACTATGTACCTAGTGAAAAAAATGGATCAACGGAGTACCTGTATGGTGATACTGCCCTCAATAAACTACATACAGCTCCCGGATACAAGATCGAAATGTTTGCCTCCGAGCGTGAATTTCCCGATCTGGCTAACCCGGTACAAATCTCTTTCGATAATAAAGGAAGACTTTGGGTGGCAGTTATGCCCAGCTATCCCCACTATAAACCTGGAGACTCCAAGCCTAACGATAAACTATTGATTTTTGAAGACACTGATGGGGACGGCAAAGCCGATAAAGAAACTGTCTTTGCCGACAGCCTTCACTTGCCTATTGGTTTTGAATTTGCACCTGAAGGTGTATACTTATCGCAAGCTCCTAATCTGGTTTTATTGAAAGATTTGGATGGAGATGATCATTATGATGAAAAGGAGATCTTGTTGAGTGGATTTGATGATCATGATACGCATCATGCAATTAGTGCCTTTGTTGCTGATCCTTCCGGAGCAATTTTTATGGGGGAAGGAGTTTTTCTTCATACTAATGTGGAGACTTCCTATGGACCTGTGCGGGCAACAAACGGAGGATTCTATCGCTATCAACCGCAGATGCATAAACTGGAAAGACATGCCCAATTGTCCATTCCCAATCCCTGGGGAATCGCATTTGATGATTGGGGAGAGCACTTCTTTGCAGAAACCTCCGGTCCAGATGTAAGATGGATGCTTCCTGGTTCGGTTAAACCACGTTACGGAATTGCGACGCACAAAGGCATGAATTTGATTGAAGATGCCCATCGGGTTCGGCCGACCTCAGGTCTTGAATTTGTGTCGAGCCGACATTTTCCTGAAGAGGTACAAGGGGATTTGCTTATTAATAATACCATTGGTTTTTTAGGTACAAAAATGCATAAGATGCAAGATGATGGCACCGGTTATCTCAGCCATCACGAGTTGGATCTGGTAAAGGGTGATGATAAAAACTTCAGACCGGTAGATATGGAATTTGCCCCAGACGGATCCTTGTACCTTATCGATTGGCACAATATATTAATTGGTCATATGCAGCATAATGCCAGAGACCCTTTTCGGGATCATGTGCACGGAAGAATTTACCGGATCACCTATCCTTCCCGACCTCTAGTTATACCAGCGAAAGTGGCTGGCGCGACTATCGAAGAACTTCTCGACAATCTTAAATTGCCCGAATATCGAACGCGATATCGAACGCGCAGAGAACTCAGGGGAAGAGATAAGACCGAAGTACTTTCCAAATTGCGCACCTGGGCAGACCATCTGGACAAATCAGATCCAAACTATGAGCACAATTTACTAGAAGGGCTTTGGGTGAGCTGGGGGTTGGATCAGGTAGACGAAACCCTACTTCGCCAACTATTACAAGCCAAAGACTTTAGAGCCCGGGCCGCGGCAGTTCGTGTATTGAGATACACCGGACACCAGGTGGCCAGTCAGGGTGATTATCTGATACAGGCTGCCCAGGATGAAAGTGGACGGGTAAGGTTAGAAGCCATTACCGCCGCTTCCTGGTTATCTCCGGAAAAAGGAATACCCATTGTGGAAGAAGCGGGTAAGAAACCAATGGATGAATGGATCATTCACGCATATGAGACTGCTCTCGCCCATTTAAATGGTCATGCTGTCGACGAGAAAAAAGAAGAGGAGATAGTAACCCACCTTAAAGGCTCAGATCGCGAATTATTTATAAAGGGCAAAGAACTTTTCGAAAGGGAAGGCTATTGCGTGACCTGTCACCAACCAGATGGCAATGGTCTTGAATCATCAGGATTTCCCCCGCTTGCCGGCACCGAATGGGTTTTGGGTAATCAGGATCGTCTAATAAAAGTTGTCCTTAAAGCTATGATGGGTCCCATTGAGATAAAGGGAAAAACCTATCCCGGCAATGTACCCATGACTCCATTCGGAGGTCTGATGAACGACGAAGAAATCGCAGCAGTCCTGACTTTTGTAAGAAACAGTTTCACGAACCGGGCATCTGTTATTTCGGCAGCCAGGGTTAAAGAAATTAGGGAGCAAGTGGCAGATAAAAAAGGTTTTTATACTTCCGAGGAATTACTGGCAGAACATCCAAAGCAATTGGTAAATTAAGAATTAAATGCGGTTAAGTTAGGGGTTTGTTTTATAAAGAAATCGATTCTTACCAAGTAGTGAGAGGCGAATTCTGAGCTTATCGAAGGACATTCGCCGGCCTACACCCAGCCTGTTCTTTTCTTAAATTATGGCAAAGGAATTAAGAATCAATTCCTATATCATAAGTCCTTGGATTTATTATATTAATAAGGGAGAATTATGGTTTAGAAACTAAAATGATGTAGGGACTTGATCTCAATTGATCTCCCTCCAAATCCAAAATGATAATTTATTTTAAACACATTCTGATCATTATTTAAAATATCAGCAATCCGGTAAAATGAATTTTTGAATTTAGTTTACTACGAGAAAATGGATTGAAGTACAGGTCTCTTTCTCACTAAAAACCCAGTAAGGTTTGACTCGAAATATCACCATTGCAAAAAGATAATGGCGGTGATGTTTACTCCTATAGATTCTAAATCAACATCTATTTTATTCGTCATCTCCCGTCTCGCTCACTTCTTTATTCAAGATATCAGCAATTTCAGATTTTAATTGAGCCATTTGGTTTTTCAATAACGCTAAATTTTCGACCTCATTTCTCAATGATTCTATCTCAGATTTTTGTTGATCTATAATCATTTGTTGCTCCTGGATAGCCCTGGTCAACACCGGGATCATCCCCTGGTAATTTACCGTCATATATTGATCTTCCTGCGAATCATCACCATCTGCCAAATCAGGAAAATGTGATTCAATATCCTGGGCAATAAAACCAATCTGATTTTGCTTCGACAGGTCCTTCTTAAAATAATAACTGGATGGAGTAAGTGACAAAACCTTATCAAGGACATTGTTTAACGGCTGAATATTGGCTTTTAGTCTTCGATCTGATACCATGGCATAGTTACCCAATTCATCTATTTTTGCAATTACATCTGAATTAGCCGGTGCCGTCGATCCTGTTTGATATGCGATGGTCAGGACTTCTTCTGTCACTCCAGGAGTGCCAAGGTAATCTTCCATGACCCCCAGATAGAACTTAGTATCATCAGAAACACCAGTACTGGTTTTGTCATTAACCAATTCGATCAGATGCTGAGCCTCTCCGTCCGACAGACCGTTGCTCTCACTTATTCCCTCTATATGAAATCTTGCCGCATCGAGGTCATCGGGACCAGCTTTGAGAAAAATTCTTTGGACCTGGTTGCCATTATACAAAGTTATTTCTCCCCCATCATTGTCATCCGCCTCAAGGAATATACCGTTTTTTTGCACCCCGCCGTCATCCCAGTACAACCAGAGTTGCCCTTCATCTAGAGAACCATTGCCAGAATCTCCCAGTTGAAACAAGGATACAGAATTTTCATCTTTGACCGCAATCTGCCTGCTGGTAAATATCATACTTGAAGCATCAAAGGGACTATTAATAATTTGACTGCCATGGACTTGAAATTGCGCTAATGACTCATCATAAACCCACCTGTCTGCTCCATTATAGTACAACCCAAATTCATGTTCTGAATTATTGGTGCCTAGTTTTCCAGAAAGAGCCCAACGATAAGAAATAGAATTTGAATTTTTAAAATAAAGTCGCGCCCAATCATTGTCCTGCGTTTCGATCAGGTTTAATTGTGGAATTACACTGGAATTATATTCGATTTCGACTTGCGACCACAGCGCGGAAGAAGAAAATACATACAATAAAATGACTAGGAGATGTCTTATGATTTTCATAATAAATGATTTCTAATTAATTTATCATTAACAAGGAAACTCACCGGGTATCACTTCAAAAGTAGAGTCCAGTTCTGTAGTCGGGCTCACCCAAAAGTGTGATATTTGAAATATTCGAAGCAAATACTCTTGTGAAATAGTAGATACTGTCAGGTGCTTGTCTCAATTGTACTTTGTCCTGACAGATACTTTGTTTTTCATCGTCTATCGCATCTCTTCCGTAAATATCATCTACCGCTAAGCGAGAACGAAGATGCCTTTATCAAATATTATAACGACACTTATTTGTCACTTAAACAGGACTCTTGCTATCTCAATTTTCTTATTTTCAACCTCCTATTGTCATCAAGATCATTTTTATTGGTAATGAGCTCAGATAAACTGTTAATTGGGGTTGATTATGGTACGGACTCAGTCAGAACGGTATTAATCAATGCATCTACTGGCCAGGAATTGACATCATCCGTTGCCTACTATCCAAGATGGAAAAAAGGTCTATTCTGCAAGGCAGATATCAATCAATGGCGACAGCATCCGCTCGATTATATTGAATCGCTAACTTCGGCGGTACAAGAAATGTGGAAACAAGTTGGCCCAGAACAAGCGTCGAAAGTAGTGGGTATCGGAGTAGACACCACCGGATCTACCCCCGTGGCTGTCGATCGACATGGAACTCCCCTGGCTCTTCTCGACCATTTTGTCGACAATCCCAATGCCATGTTTGTTTTATGGAGAGATCATACGTCCATCAAAGAAGCGGAGGAGATCAACGAGCTTTGCAGGAATTGGCAAGTCGACTACACTAAATATGAGGGAGGTATTTATAGTTCGGAATGGTTCTGGGCAAAAATACTACATGTACTCCGGGAGGATCAGGATGTATATAAAGCAGCATACTCTTGGGTTGAACATTGCGACTGGATCCCTTTTCTGCTCACCGGGGGTAAAAACGTGCACCAGATGAAGCGCAGCCGCTGTGCTGCGGGGCATAAGGCACTTTGGCACAGTGAATTCGGAGGATTGCCCCCGAATCATTTTTTTGTGACTCTCGATCCCTTGTTAGACGGACTTAGAGGTCGATTATTTGATGAGACATACACTTCTGACCAGGCGGCAGGGCATCTCTGCCATGAATGGGCGGATAAATTAGGACTCCACACCGATGTAATTGTGGCGGTAGGAGCGTTCGATGCCCACATGGGAGCCGTAGGAGGTGAAATCCAGCCGTACTATTTAAGTAAAGTAATGGGTACTTCAACCTGCGACATGCTGGTAGCTCCTGCATCAGAAGTGGGTGATACCGTGGTGCGAGGTATTTGTGGGCAGGTCGATGGTTCTGTGATTCCCGGTATGCTTGGTCTGGAAGCCGGACAAAGCGCCTTTGGCGATGTTTATGCCTGGTTTAAAGAACTGATTGCCTGGCCTATTACCAACATCATTGGGGTCAGTAAACTATTGAGCGAGGAGCACAAGTCGGCAATTATCGAAGAAGCCCTGGAGAAAATCATTCCGGAACTAAGTTCGGCAGCAGAAGCCATTGATCCAGCAGCATCATCGGTGATAGCCCTGGACTGGCTAAATGGCCGAAGGACACCAGATGCCAATCAAAATCTTAAGGGGGTTATTGCCGGACTGGGCTTAGGTAGTGATGCACCGAAAATATTTAGAGCTCTGGTAGAGGCCACTTGTTATGGAGCTCGCACCATTGTGGACCGCTTTCAAGAGGAAGGTATTGAAATCCGGGGGATCATTGGACTGGGTGGTGTGGCAAAAAAATCACCATTTGTGATGCAGACTATGGCGAATGTTCTTAATCGACCAATCAAAATTGCGAAATCAGAACAAACTTGTGCCCTTGGTGCCTCCATGTTTGCCGCCACCGCTGCTGGACTCTATACTAATATTGATAGTGCCAAAAATGCAATGGGATCAGGATTTGATCATGAATATACACCAGATCCATCTCTAACAGAGCTTTATGATAGACTCTACAAGAAATATTATGCCTTAGGCAGAGCGGTAGAAAAATTAGAGCTGTAAGTCATGAAAAAATACAAAACCCTCCGGGAAGAATGCTTCGAAGCAAATATGCAACTCCCTGAATTGGGATTGGTGCTTTTTACTTTTGGAAATGCGAGCGCTGTCGATCGGGATGAGGGAGTACTTGCCATAAAACCCAGTGGCGTGCCCTATCGGGATCTCCATCCCGACCATATAGTGATTGTTGATTTTGATGCTAACATTGTCGATGGTGCGATGCGTCCTTCTTCCGATACTAAGACCCATGCTGTATTGTATAAATCCTGGTC
>JAGQWV010000129.1 GCA_020437045.1 Saprospiraceae bacterium
AACCCTGGATCCAAAACGGATGAAGCCCATTTCCTGTCCAGGTTGCGCCTTGGTGCCTACCACTGAGTAATTGATGATCCGTCGGGCCAGGGCTCCAGCTATTTGCCTAACCAACACTTTAGTTTCATGGTGCTTTACCACCACCGTCGTCCTCTCGTTCTCGGTTGAGGATTTAGGGTGCCAGGCGACCAGATATTTTCCCGGATGATGCTTTTTATATAGAATTTCACCGGTGCATGGATACCAGTTGATATGTACATTTAAGGGAGACATGAATATCGAAACCTGTTTGCACAAGGTCTTCAGATATTCGGATTCCTGAACTTCTTCGATCACCACTGTTTTTCCATCTGCAGGACAGATTATTTCTCCCTGGGTGCCTACTTTCAATATCCGGTTTGGGATCCTGAAAAAGTAGACAATAAGGACTAAGAGGATCAATAAGGTGATCCCACCCAGTATTCTTAACCATTCTGGGGCATACTTAATCAGAAAAAAGCCAACAATGAAGACAATCAGGCACGATATAAAAATAATTTTACTGCCTTCCTTGTGGATACGAAACATGTGTATTCCAATTGGGTGATAAATTATCGATCACTTTGGTGATCATCTCCTGTTCCTTTTGAACCCCTGTTCATCTGAAGCCCAAAGTAAATCAAGTGTATTCGCTATGTGAAGGTACGAAAGACTAAAAACATATTATAAAAAACAATGCGATGAAAGGCGCGGCAAACAGGAGAGAATCAATTCGGTCCAGAAAGCCTCCGTGCCCTGGTAAGAAGGTACCCGAATCTTTGATGCCTTTTTTACGTTTATACAATGATTCAATGAGGTCTCCTAAAGAACTGGCGACACCGATGATTAGTCCTAATATAATCCAGCGATATAGATCTAATTGACCCAAAATCTGAAAGAGAATATAAGCCAGTATCAAGCACGCGATCCAGCCCGCAATGGTTCCTTCCCAGGTCTTATTGGGTGAAATAGATTTGGAAAAAGGATGCTTGCCAATGCTTCTACCGACCAGATAAGCCATAATATCGTTGATCCAGACAAACAAAAGTATGGCTACCAGCCAGATGGGACGGTAAGTTCCGCTCCAAAGGGCTATAGTATATAATAATGCTATCGGGATCGCTATGTAGAGTGTAGCGGGCAATACCTGGAATGAAAAATCGAAGGGATCATGGTGGAGGTAGAGTCTGAAGAGCAAAAGAGCACTAAAAGCAAGGCAAAGATATGTGGCATATTTGATAGGAAGACCAATCCCGTTTTTGACGGCTATAAGTGTCAGACCAGCATACATCACCATCGCCAGGAAAGTAAAAATGATCAGTTTCGACCCTCCAAGTCCCTGGAGATGGAGAAATTCGAGGATTGTGAGGAGACACAGGATACCAAGAATAATTAAACCGGTGATTTTGCCGGCAAATAATGGAACCAATAAGGCAGCACCAAACAGGAGGGCGGTAATCACTCTTTGTCCCAATTGGGAGGCATTAAGTTTCATTCGTGACAGTTCATTAAGTTCTTACCGAAAATGGCCATTCTTTCCGGCAAGATAATGAATGCTTTTTTACTTTCTGGATAATGCCATGATCTCTCTGGCTGGAATTGACAATTAAGTAAAATTCATGGAGGTGAATTCCTTCCATCGAAGATATTGGATCAGATGTCAGGTGAATGTTTACTGGCTTACTCGTTCCATCCAAGAGCGATGTAGGGCATCTGCTCTCCTCCAAGGAGGTAATCCTCTCGCACCAACAACTCGGCTGGTAAAAGTTTAGAGGGAGATTTCGACTTATCAAACCACCCGTATAGGGTCATTTTTAGTTTTTCTAGGTGAACTGAAAATTTCATTTTTCTGAGTTTATATACATAAAGAGGGGGAGTTGATAAATTTTCCACAAATACAGACGAGGTTACCAACCTTTTGCGTTCCAACCTCGTACTATACTTGAAAGATGAATAAAGAAAACCTATTTGAGTCTTTGAAATCATGGATTTTGGAGTGTGAATGGTATTCATAAGTATAGATACTTTCCCGCTGTTTCTTCAGGTTTTTTAGAAATGAAACCCTATTGAATTTGGAGAATAAGCTACTTGTTCTTACGGCCGATGGTAAATTTTTCATCGGCCTTTTTACTTTTTCAGTTAAGGTTTTGGCTAATGTTGGCATTTATAGCCCAGTTGGTACTATCTTTGTCGTGTTGAAGACAGTTTCTTAAGGTAAAAGTATCTGCAAATGAGAAGATTTAATCTACCACTAATAATTCCGTTTTTATCAATACTGATATTCTCGTGTCAGAAAGATGAGCACGAAACAGGGTCAAGCTTAGACCGGCAGTTGGAAGACATATTGCTGACAAACTCAGAAGGAAATGGACTGCAATTCTTCATCATGCCCGCGAGTAATGATCTGGCAAATATACCGCAAGACCCCAACAATCCCCTAACGTTGGCTAAGGTGGAGTTAGGTAAGAATCTATACCACGAAACCGGATTGGCGATTAATCCCCACAAACCTGAAGGACAATACACGTACTCCTGCGCCTCTTGTCATCATTCACGTGCAGGATTTCAGGCAGGCAGACAACAAGGTATTGGTGAAGGTGGATCCGGATTTGGTCGGACCGGAGAAGGTAGAATGCCCAACAGTCTTTATGCTGTCGAAGATTTAGACCTTCAACCGATCAGAACACCATCCGCAATGAATGGGGCCTGGCAGAAGAATCAACTTTGGAATGGTCAGTTTGGAGGCTCTTATCTTAATGAAGGAACGCAAGCCTCATGGACGGAAGAAACACCCAAATTTGTCAACTTTCTGGGCTACGAAGGTTTAGAGACGCAGGCGATTGCTGGCTTAAGTGTGCACCGGATGGGCATCGATGAGGCTTTCTGCAATTCGAATACTTACAAGGGATTATTCTCAGAGGCTTTTCCCGGATTATCAGATCATGATCTTTATACCAAAGAAAAAGCAGGTTTGGCCATCGCAGCTTTTGAAAGAACCATGATGTCCAATGAGGCTCCCTTTCAGCAATGGTTGAAAGGAAATAAAAACGCCTTGTTTGACGAGGAAAAGAAAGGTGCCATTTTATTCTTTGGAAAAGCAAATTGTGTAAGTTGTCACACGGGCCCGGCGCTTAACAAAATGGATTTTTATGGCCTGGGCATGGATGATTTGCAGGGAGATGGCATTTACGGAACCTCCGTTGATAAGGCTGAAAACCGGGGAAGAGGTGGATTCACCAACAATCCTGAAGATGATTATAAATTCAAAGTACCTCAACTGTACAATTTAAAGGATAGTCCATTCTATGGCCATGGAGGTAATTTCCATAGTGTCAAAGAAGTAATCCAATACAAAAATCAGGCTGTTGCCCAAAACGGCAGAGTACCGCAGTCACAAATTGCTGACGATTTTGTTCCTCTTGGCTTGACTGATGAGGAAATTGATCAATTGACCCGGTTTGTCGAGAATGCGCTCTATGATGCAAATCTCGATCGATATAATCCGAGCTCACTTCCTTCAGGATTTTGTTTTCCTGTGAACGATTCATTCTCCAAAAATGATTTGGGGTGTAACTAGTAGATGTTAGCATGGGTTTTGTTGAATAATTTTAATAAGACTTTTGATGAGGTCC
>JAGQWV010000130.1 GCA_020437045.1 Saprospiraceae bacterium
TATAGGCTTTGTGATAAGATATTTCTTTCTAATCACGATTATTCGATTGATCATGGATCAATTCCAAAGTATTGAGCAGAACCTGCTTAAAATGAGGGTTTTCAAAATCGGATATCTGATGTCCGGCCTGGTAATAAAAAAGCCATCCCTTCCCTGCTTTGCGATACCATCCGGAGGTAGGTTGCTGAATCTCGGCAACACCAAATAAAACCACGTGTTGTTTTTCTGGGTTGAAAATTTGATTGACAAATATCTCGGTACTATCCAGCGTAAAGCAGGGAAAATTACCTGCCTGATTATCCCAATCGCCTGATGAAAAATAGCTTGATTTTTGATAAGAAATATTTTGGGAAGTAATAAAATGATCCGGAGCCAGATTGACCATTGTATGGGCGGTATCATGCAGCACATCCCAGGCATTTTCTTTGCTGTCTCTCGGGTATAAATCTACCCCTACAAAATCCAACCAGCCAGGGTTATTTAATTTAGCCGAGGCGATACCATGATGCAAAACGATAAGATTCCCTCCTTTTTCCGTATAATCAATCAACCTGGATTCAACCTCTTTTTGCAATACTTTATGCACATACATAAACATGTGATCAAATTCGGACAAATCAGTCCGGAGATCTTCCTGATTGGCAGTATCTACCTCAAAATGTGCGGTGGATTCGAGAAAGTGGGCCAGGACATGCATTGGCGGCCACTCATCTGCCACGAGCAAAACCCTTTCTTGTGCCATAACCAGCTCAGGGAAATAACCGCTCAGGAAAAAGATCAGAAATAAATAAATGCTGGATTTCATCTAAAAAAAGATTAAGATTTTGTAAAACATAGTCCGCATTTGCAACTTCTTCTACTGATTATGGCCAAAGATCCTCATGAAATTTAAGGAGAATATTCTCTACTTTGTCCATTTGTCTTAATAAATCATTATTATTGGATTCTTCAGGGAAGTGTTTGAACTTCTGTATTCTGATCTATTTGCCACATGATTATCAGACTAGCGAAATGCATTGTCTTCAAGGAATCTTTGGTATAAGGTGCTACGATGAATTCTAGTGTGCAAGTAAAAGCTGACCTACTATTAAAAAGTACTTAAACTTTCAACATGAAATATACAATTCTACTCTTTTCCATCCTTCTAAGTGCAGTCGCCGGACAAGGACAAGATAGCCCTACCCCGGACAACTTAATACTTAGCATGGAGTCTGCTGAGACAACCATTAGAACGGATGAAAAGGGACAACTACTGGTAAACATCTCTCCTAAGGATCTTCGCAAAATCAAAAAGAAAAGATTCGTACGTTACAGTGATTTAGGGGCCAAAGGTGATGGAAAAAATGATGATATTGATGCCATAGCCGCCACGCATGCACTCGCTAATAAACTTGGACTCCCGGTAAAAGCAGACAAAAAAGCCACTTATTATATCGGAGGCAAGGACCGAACGGCGGTGATCCGGACCAATACTGATTTTGGAGAGGCAAATTTCATCTTTGATGATATAAATGTGGAGAATCGAAATTCTCCCGTTTTCCTGATTAACAGTACACTAGAATCCTTCACTCCAGAGGGGATTCATTCCCTGAAAAGAAATCAGGAGAAAATTGATGCCACGTTTCCGGCAAGCTGTTTGATTACCGTCACTAATTCAAACGTGAGGAGATATATCCGTTTTGGTCCAAATCAGAATAATGGTACGCCCCAAACAGACATTTTTATGGTTGACAAAAGTGGCCATATCGATATGAAAGCACCAATTATCTGGGATTTTGATGAAATAACAGAAATCTCAGCACTACCTATCGACGAGAAGAAATTAAAAATCACGGGAGGTCGATTTACCACCATTGCCAATCAGGCAGAATCAAAATATACCTACTACCGAAGAGGTATTGCCATAAAACGTTCCAATGTAGTTGTAGATGGTTTGCAACACCGGATCACTGGCGAAAAAGACCATGGAGCACCCTATGGGGGATTTCTTATCATAGGAGATTGCTCAAACGTCACCGTGCAAAATACGATACTAACCGGACACATGACTTATCGCACCATCGGTTCAGCCGGAGTACCCGTATCCATGGGAACCTATGATTTGTCTGTCAACCGGGCACTCAATATATCATTCGTCAATTGCAAACAGACCAATGACATCAATGACAAGACCTATTGGGGTATTCTCGGATCTAATTATTGCAAAAACCTTCTTTACGATCATTGTGTTTTCTCCCGTTTTGATGCACATCAAGGAGTGGCCAACGCTACGATTCGCCATTCAACATTAGGACATATGGGTATCAACGCCATTGGCAGCGGTACACTAACCATTGAAAACAGCGTCATCCGCGGCCGAACATTAATTAATTTCCGGAGTGATTATGGCAGTACCTGGCAGGGTGAAGTCTTTATCCGCGATTGTCTATTTGTCCCGTCAAATGGTGATGCTGTTTCTGCCAGTCTCTTTGGTGGATCTAATTCCGGCAAACACGATTTTGGCTATACCTGTTACATGCCAGAACGTATCACTATTGAGAATTTACGCATAGACGATAAGAATCATCCGGATGATTATCAAGGCCCGGCAATTTTTTCAAACTTTAATCCAGAAATGACGGATGCATCCTATCACGAGGATTATCCATATATAATTACGGAGGAAGTCATACTTAAAAATGTTTCCACTGCCAGTGGTAAAGATTTAAGACTGAGTGATAATCCCTATAGGTTTAGAAATGTTGAGATTATTCGCAAGTAGTATATTTTTACAAAGCCATAGCAGGGGCAGGTATTTTGATAATTAATTCATGACTCATGATTTAAAAGGAGTCTCTGCATAAATTCCGGTTCCAGTGGAATATTAGCCCGCTTTAATTGCTGTCGAACGTCTTTTCCAAGCTGTGTTTGAACGTGATTAAAATAGACTTCTTTATTTAATAAAAAAATTCCTGTATCATTCAACAAATACAAATCAGCTTTACCATTTTCCAGCGGCATTAACACGGTACAATTCATGAAGGTGGTTCCAAATTCTGTTGTCAATTGAAAGATCGGCGAAATGCCTTTTCGTTTTATAGGCTCCAGATAACAATTTTGCATAAAAACTCTACCCTGAAATAAATACTTATCGCCCAGTTGAATAGCCCCTATCGTACAATCCCGGGAGGAAATATCTGCAACCACTCCTTTTAGCGTCAACTGTAATAAATCCAGGTTTTCCAAAGTCATTTTAAGGTGTGGTTGTCGCTCGTCATATGTTTCTTTTTTCGAAGAAACAATCCTAATACTTTCATCTGCTAATGGCACATTTCGTACAATTAATTGCGAATTGCAAATTAATTTGTCTCCCTTATTCCCGGCTTTTTGTACCCGGTAACTTTCGATATTATTGATATCCATCAATTGAAATCCTTTCTTTCTGCCTTCCATAAAAACATCCTCTATTTTGATAAAATCAGGAAACTGAAAGATTTGCTCCACCTTTGGATTTTCAAAATGACTGGTTTCAATAATCCAGGCCTCATGATCCATATGCTCTGCTGGATACGAAGTATAGTCAATCAAAATATTTTGTAACTCAATTTTCGTTGGTAGCCCGATGGGATAACCATAATTGTAATCCGCCGCCCGGAAAGAAAGAATTCGGCAAGAAGTATCACCAGGCACAATCTGCCGGCAATTGCGAATGGATATGGTTCCATCCCAACGTGCTCCGTAATCTCTTCGAAAATTCACCAACGCATTCTGCTGTACGGTTGTATTTTCTATCAAAAGCTGGCCACCGCCGGTGATACTGATCCCTTTATATCCAATGTGGCAATCCCTGACCGTAAGATTCCAAAGATGGAAGTGTACATCAAAACGATTCAGGCGGCAATTAGATAGATAAATATCTTTCATCATGTTGGTCCCAAAAACACCCCAATGAAGCCAATCTCCCTCAGCCGTCACATTATCCAATTGAAGGTGTAACACGCGATTTCCACCGATGCCATAAGTGCCCATGGGTACATCCCTTTCTTCACCCGCACGGTCTTTCTCCCGGGGAATCAGGCGAATGTTTTCTAGCTGGACATTAAAAACCTTGGAGAAATAATAAAATCCACTTTGGGCTAACATACTGTTATCTGGTTGGCCATCTTCCAGACCTACCCATTGATTCTGGATGATCGTCCGGCTCCGGGAGACATAAATACCATTACTTACATAACCACTGGTTTGTCCGGTTGGGTTAGCTCCCGATAAGCGAAAACTACCACCGTTTATGGTCAAAAATGAGGAATCCAGGGGAATCGCCTCCAGCGTTACCGTTTCCTGGAATGTCCAGGCGATATCCCCAATCAGTTTACCACTTTCCTCGACATATACCAGCTCTTCTTTAGCCCGACCGGCCTGACTGTAGGGCCCTTCTCTAAAACCAATCCGGTCCACTTCGTCGATCAAATGGATCAGATGATTTTTATAAGGTGCTAATTCAACGATTTGCAAGGTGCCTGGTTTCAATTGAGGCAGTATCTTTTGCACCAGGTCATTGGATAATACATGAGTCCCGGCATTTCTACTTTTCACTTGAAAGACCGGTTGTTTACCGTGATAACTTTCGTCGATGTGAAACACCGTTTGGCCCCAATCAACATCCGTTTCAATGGCGATATCTCTGGTATCCCTGATATAAAATTCTCCTTCTAAATTAGTAACCGGAATACCCTTCCGATTAGCATATTCATGGGCTTTCCTGATGGCAGGACCATCATCTTCTCCGGCAACACCTTTTGCTCCAAAGATCCGGTAGGAAACGGATTTGAGACTTAACAAACTAGCAATCAAACCGTTACCCAATGGCTCAAAAAGATCCGTTTCACTCTCCCTAAGATCCGCATCCAGATCCTTAAATTCCTGAATTCGGTACAAGGCTCCTCCCCCATCATCGATTTGGTAGTAGCCTGCCGTCAAGACCAAGGCACCGGGTGTGAGCGCTTGAGAACGGAGATCAGTGACGCTGTCAAAAACCAGTAACTGTCGATTTTCAGGTTGGTTTCTCAGCTTATTTTCTTTCATGTTCGGACCAATCGACAAGGTACCAAGCGTTACATAGTGGAGGGCATCTCTTCTTCTCATAAATCTGATTTGACTTCTAAAATAACTACAAAAAAATGATTGCTATGGAGGGGTCCCAAAACGTGCAGATATGCCTATTTTGAATTTCATCTGATGATAGACTTCGAGGTCTTAAATAGCATCACTGACAACGCACCATATTCGCCATTTGAGGATTGCTCACCAATCCCAGCGAATAAACGCACATGCATTGGTCAATCCTCCAAATCCAGCCTTTCCTCAACCTGCATTTTCATCGCTTAATAAATGAGAATGATACAGTATTCCTATAGATGTTACATATGTGGGGACTCTTTTCGACCAGGGTCCTAATATTTGTTCAAATAGCATTTTTGTTGAAATGAAGTATCGCACCTACACCCTTTACCAAGCCAGAGGTCTGAACGATATTATTAACTTTTTTACGATCAAAAAAATCAGCACCATGATGAAAACCATTCTTTATCTTTTCAATGTTTCGATATTCTCGCTTATTTTTTCAACGTATTGTTCAGCACAAGAACCATCCGCCCTGGTTGACTTTGAAAGCACTACGCAGGGCGTACTCATTCCGCGTATGCTGGAGAGCGAGCGCATTTTTATTGCCAATCCAGCGACCGGGCTGCTGGTCTATCAGACAGATGGCGAAGCCGGATTTTATTTTAATTATGGGACGCCAGGAAGTCCGGATTGGCGATTATTAGGCGCCAATACATCGCCGACAGAAAATGTTTGGACTGAAACCACGGATAAAGTTTATGCCGGAAACACTGAGCAAATATTGTTGTACGGTGATTCAGTGTTCGGTTACAATTCCTCAAAATTAGATACACATTACCGCAGCACAGGCTATCCATACCCCGAAATTTATACTCCTAATTTCATGTATTCACCTGAACTAGGCGCTTTTCGTACCACCGGCTACGATCTGGAAGATTCTCTATATCTTTCCGATCAGCAAGATACTTTTGGCAGACTATCATTTGCCAGTGGCTATTCCACCCATGCTCATGGCTTTGCCTCCACTGCATTCGGCTACAGAGCCAAGGCTCATGGCTTAGGTTCATTTGCTTCCGGATATTCAACGAATGCTGTAGGAGAATCCTCCTTTATTGGTGGTGGCTTGTTTAATACCGTTTATGCGATTGATGCAGGCATTGTCGGAGGTGGAGAAAATCTCATCGATTTTCCCGGCTCGAATGCCGGAATACTGGGTGGTTATAAAAATAGTATCTATGCAGACCGGGCAGCTATCATGGGTGGGTCTGATAGTAAAACCACCGGAAACTACAGTGCGATCATCGGTGGATTTCAGCTTCAGGGACACGACGCAACGGAAGTTTGCTTCGGTCACTATAATGTGCCAGCCGGTGGTGATAGTCTAAACTTCAATAATACATTCAACCGATTGCTCTGCATCGGTAATGGAACAGCTTACAACCAGCGATCTAATGCACTGGAACTCTATGCCAATGGAAGCCTGCGAATCAATGAAGCCTATAGCTTTCCCACTATTGATGGATCCACTGGACAGGTTCTTCAAACAGATGGATCTGGTCAAATTAGTTGGAACACACCAGTTGACAATGTGAACGATGCGGATAATGATCCAACAAATGAAATAGAGCTACCATCTGGGGGAACTAATGGTCAAATTTTGCAAAACAATGGGGCCGGTACTGTTTCCTGGGTGGATGTACCTGTACCAGTGCTCGAAACCGACCTGGGTATCGGCACAACGAGCCCGGTAAGCGAAGTACATATTAAAGGGAATGACAGTGAGTCAAGGTTGACCATTGCACCCGCTACTACTAGCGATGGAGACACTAGTGTTCTGTTTCTGAGTGAAGATCATGACGCAACATATGGCATGTCTATCATGTACGATGGTGGCACAAATATGATGCAATTCTTTGGTCAAAACAGCACAGGAACTTTCGGACCCCACCTGCTGATAAATCGCGGATCAACGGGATCATCGAATGTGGGTGTACGAGCCCTGGACCTTGCATACGAATTCAATGTCGAAGGTGATGCACGGCATTCCGGGTTTACAAAACTTGGATCCGAAGCACCGAATATAAAAATGAAGAAAATTACCGGCAACACCACTGGTGGGGCAGGAAGTAGTTCTTCAATATTACATGGACTGACCGGCTCTAAAATACTAGCAGTGAATGCATATGTCGAAACTAGCTCGGGAGCTTTCGTGCCTCCAGGATTTCAGGCTTCTCCCAATCATCTATTTAATATTCACTGGACCAGTGATCGTCTGTACACAACGCTATCCTCGACAAACAGTAGTTCTGTCATTAATCGACCCATTACATTTCTGATCACCTACGAGGAGTAGGGCAGCGAACATTAAAAAACGATCATAATCCAAATAAACTTGCATCCAAAAAATCAATTTCAATTTACTGATATATATAGCTCCTTTTGATGGAAAACAACATGACAATAAAACCTTATACGGTAAAACAAATTAGACCTTCGATATTTGAATTTCAATTAATTGGAAGCACCCTTGCTATTTTATAAATCCTGACCATGAGGCTGAGCATCACAGATTGCGAACCACATGTAATGACAGTACTCATCAGGCCATCCTTTATCCCTTTGCAAATGGGTAACGAGGTGGAGTAGTCAAGAGGCGAAAGTAAATTAATATAATGATCAGTTTTCCATAAATGGGTAATGTGTTTTTTATATTACAAAATCAAGATTAAATTGGACCTGGCAGGTCTTCTGAATCTCGATGAAATGCTCTGACCAGGAAAAATGTATTAGATTGGGAATGTTCAAAATGTCGCAAAAATCATCCACGATAATTCTGCTATTGATCGCATGTACCCCACTTATTGGACAGCAGGACACATTGTCCAATGTCCGCAATGAAGCTCTTCGACTTTATGATATCGCTGCAGACAAGAGGCAAAACTATATTGAAATTGATTCGATCTATTATTACTTGACAGAAACCAAGAAATTATGTGAGAAGATCGATTTTGACAGCTTGACTTTTCTTGTTAACAATGACCTGGCCTATTGGTATGAGTTGGAGAATGATCTGGATCCCATTCCAGAACTATTACATAACAACCTCAATATTGCAAGAAAATTTAAGGATTTAAGATGGGAAAACTCCGTGTATGTAAGCCACGCTAAATATCTTATTTCCAGGGAAGACTTGACAAGAAACAATCGCGACTCTATCGAATTCTATTTAAACAAGGTGATTAATAGCGCACTTGACATTGATGACTATGTGCATTTCATGTTGGCCTCCAATCTATTAGCCGACTATTTTATCAAGCATAAAGAATGGCAAAAATCTATTGAAGCGATATTACAAAGAGCCCTAAAGGTAAAAGACAAGGATCATGAAACAAAGATCATACAGAACCACACATTTGGCCTATTGGGTAAGTACTATTTGCAAATTGGGAACTTCAAACAAAGCATAAAAACTCTTGAGCCTTTACCCATAGTAGAATATGCTTTAGGTAACTATAGATGGGTATATGACGACCTTGCACAGGCATACTACGCAGCGGGTGATTATAAAAATGCCTATCTTACTAGTAGAAAATCAGAAGCCTATGCAGATTCCCTGGCACATTTCAACCGTCAGTTAGCTATCCAGAGATCCCGGTATGCCTATGATACGGATCAAAAAGAGGAACTCATCACGCAGTTAAGGGAAAATGAAAGATTAAGAGCTTTATCTGCTAAAAAACAATCCGGACTGATAAAATCCATCCTGATCAGTACCATCGCCATCATAGGACTTTTGATTCTGTTGGTACGAAACAACATGAAGAGAATTAAGGCAGATAAAGATCTGATCCACGCACAACATGAAATGGCCGAAGTTAAATCAAAACTCTTCACCAATATTACGCACGAGTTTCGTACACCCCTTACGGTCATCATAGGAATGGCAAATAGATTACGGGGAAATCTCCAGGAACAAGACCTCATCGTCCGAAATGCAAATCAGTTAATGGACATGGTCAATCAAATTCTAGATCTATCCAGATTTGATTCCGGCACTTTACATTTGCAGTACACACAATCCGATATTATCTCTTACTTAAGTTATTTGACTAGTACTTTCGAACTTTTAGCTAGAAGAAAGGGTGTTCAGCTCACTTATTATTCGGAGGAAGAGAAAATTGTCATGGATTTTGATCCGAAGCAAATTAAACATATCATTTCAAATTTATTGGCTAATGCCATAAAATTTACCGACCAGGATGAGCAGGTGGTTGTGCATGTAAAAAGGGAAGAAAATTCCATGGTTATCAAGGTAAAAGATACTGGCACTGGTATTTCTGAGGAGGATCTACCTCACATTTTCGACCGCTTCTTTCAGGTTAATAATAATAAGCAATTGAATGTAGGAGGTACAGGTATTGGGCTGGCATTGGTGAAAGAATTGGTAGACTTAATGAAGGGAGAAATCAGTGTAATTAGCAGCCTAACCGTTGGTACAACCATGACCATAAAACTTCCCATCACCAATAATGCTCCTATGAGCGACCGAAAAATATCAAGTGATAGTACCGAAGTTATAAATAATTGGAATGACCATGGCAGCCATTGGACGAGCCTTCAGGATAAATCCATTGTTCTACTCATTAAAGACAACCCAGATGTCCAAACCTACATCGAAAGCTGCATTGGAAAAGGGTATACCGTTGAAAAAGCATATGATGGAGAACAAGGTATAAACAAAGCTTTTGAACTAATACCCGACATCATTATATGTGATCTAATGATGCCAAAAATGGATGGCTATGAAGTAAGTCAAATATTGAAAAAAGACCTTCGGACCAATCATATTCCCATAATAATCCTGACCGCCAAGGCTACCGATGATGCCCGAATGAAAGGGCTAGAAACTGGTGCCGATGCCTATCTTACCAAACCATTCCAGGAGGAAGAATTGCAGGTGCGAATAAAAAAACTGATCGAACTCAGAGAAGTACTGCAAAAAAGATTTACTAATGAAAATGGGTATAAAGAAGATCTAAGAACAAAAGATCCTTTCCTACATAAATTATTAAGAATTCTGGAAGAAAATTTTGGAGATGAGCAATTTAGCGTCAATGCACTTGCAAAAAGATTAAATCTAAGTAGAATGCAGACACATCGAAAAATAAAAGCTATCACCAATATGTCAACAACC
>JAGQWV010000131.1 GCA_020437045.1 Saprospiraceae bacterium
GTTTGCTTGTATTTGCCAGTACCGTTCTGGTGGGGTTATGGGCCAACGTGCCATTTGCCATGGCTCCAGGTATGGGGCTTAATGCGTTTTTCACCTATACGGTTGTGATTGGTCAAAACATCCCTTGGCAAACCGCATTAGGAATCGTTTTCTTGTCTGGAGTCCTGTTTCTAATATTGACCTTTCTGGGAATTCAAGAGAAATTAATTGATGCTATTCCAACTTCCTTAAGAGCGGCTATGGGAGCCGGCATAGGATTATTTATAGCCTTGATTGGTTTGAAAAAATTAAACCTGGTTGTGGATAGTCCGGCTACGTTGATCACATTGGGTAGCTTCACTCCGGAAGTGATTATTGGTTGCCTTTCATTTCTAGTAATGGTCGTTCTCGATATCCGTAAAGTCAGAGGTGCAATATTGTGGGGTATCGTTTTTGGCACAGTGGCCGGTCTGATTTTCTCTGAAGTGCAGCTACCTCATACTTTAATTAGTTTACCACCATCCATAGATCCGGTTTTATTTAAACTTGATATTGTCAGTGCTTTTCAATGGTCTTTTATTGGTGTTATTTTTACCTTTATGTTTGTTGACCTTTTCGATTCGATCGGAACAATTTTAGCCTGTTCAGCAGAAGCCGGATTAATCAAGGAAGATGGAAAATTACCAGAAATGAATCCTGTATTAAAAGCTGATGCTACTGCCACCATTTTAGGCGGACTTTTGGGATCAAGCACGACAACCACCTACATCGAGTCTGCTTCTGGAATTGCCGCCGGAGGTCGTACTGGATTAACTTCTATTTTCACAGGCGTGTTTTTTCTGGTAGCATTATTTTTCAGTCCCATTATTTCCATTGTACCTGAATATGCCATCGCACCTGCATTAATTATGGTAGGAGCCTACATGATTAAGCAAATTAATTCGATCGATTTTAAAGACCTATCGAAGGTAGTCCCGGCATTTCTGACCATGATACTCATGCCTATGACATACTCCATTAGTAACGGTCTCGCTTTCGGATTTATTTCTTACCCGTTGATCGCTATCGTCACCGGCAGAGGAAAGGAAATATCTATTGCTCTATGGGTCATTTCATTAGCTGCAATATTAATGTTGCTCCTGAAGAATCATTAGTGATCTTAATAGAGAAATACTTTAAGTTTGGTCTTGTGAACTGCACCTATGATGAAGAGTATTATGCCTCATATATTTAAATGTGATTACTTAGTGCACAGTATTATTGACTGTGATCGGGAACTTAAGACAATTCCGAACTTGTCCATCTTTCACCGCATTGCATAACTTTACATACCTGACCAATTTTTTCGGCAGCTTCAACAAATGTACTGGGATCTTCGGTATTGAAAGTAAACATATCATAATGACAGGGAATGACCAAACGAGCATTTATTTCTTTCCCCAGACGTGCGGCCTCTGCGGCATTTAAATTTCCTGCCACCCGTCGTTCTGGTTTATTACCATTTATGGGTAAAAAGGCCACATCAATTCTAAATTGCGATAAAAGCTTATCTAAACCCTCATACCAAAGTGTATCTCCACTGTGATAAATCGTCCAGGGTCCGAATGAAATCACATAGCCCATATAAAGACATTGACCATGTTCATTCCGATCTAAATCATTATGTGCTGCCGGAACACCATAAAATGTAAAATGTCCGGAAGAGATTTTCTCATTTACATTAAGACCAATCGGCCAATTAAATTCACATCCAATTCGATTGGAAACAAATTGCCGATTTGCCTCGGGAATGACCATTTTTAGATTAGGATTCTTTTGAATGAGGGGAATGAGCGTATCTCCATCCAAATGATCTGTATGATTGTGACTGGAGGTCACCACATCAATAAAATCTAATCTTGAGGGATCAATGACCAATTCCGTCATGCGGATGTGCGGCTTGTCGGTATTAGCATATTTGATGGTCAACGAATCGGATAAATAAGGATCCAATAATAAATATTGCCCTTGATAATGAATTAAAAATCCGCTTTGTCCTAGCCACCAAACCTGAAAATGGAGGGATGCCGAATCGACATCGAGCATGCTTTTTCGCAGTGCCTCGTCCTTTAAATACGGCTTAATTAAATTAATCAATTGTTTAGAATTTCTTCCGTGAAGAAAGGAGACATACATATCAGCGTAATCAATAAAACACTTTCCTCAATTTGATGACATTACTAATTAATTCCTAATTGTTTTCTCACCTGACGCGCTCCTTCTGCCATATTCATAAGTTTCTTTTTTGCCGCCCAGCGGGCCGTTTGACTTAACCCACAATCCGGGGCTACAGAAAGTTTGTCCGGCACAATAAATTCCAGGCATTTATTTATACGGTTTCGTACATCTTCCACCGATTCAATGTAATAACTTTTCACATCGATAATGCCAACAGCCACGTCCATTCGTTTGGCAAATTCCGCAATTAATTCAATCTCGGCAAACTCCCGATTGGCCATTTCTACATGTACTTCATTAACTTTAAAATCTAAAAAATCGGGCAGCATTGGAGCGATACTTCGATACCCAACCGCATGGCCTTTGTAATTGCCAAAACACAAGTGCGTGGAGAGATGACAACGGCCAACGATCGGTTCCACGGTACGGTTAAAAATATCCACAAAACGTTTGGTGTCTTCCCGGTAGGCATAACAGCTCATGGACGGTTCGTCTACCGTAATCTCCTGACAACCGGCAGCAACCAAAGATTCCAGCTCCTGCCGAACCATAGGCAGGATGGCTTCGGTGATAGCAAATCGATCTGGATATTCGCCATTAGGTAGTAACCGGCCACTTAAGGTGTAAGGGCCGGGTACACTTGCTTTTAATGCAGGTCCCCTGGGTGCTAACCGTTTCAAACGCTCGAATTCCTCGACCACTCCCAAGCCGTGGGGTGCACGTAAAGTCTCTGTAATTTGATGTTTACCCCGCTGATCGTGTGCGGGCGGCCCCCAACGTCTAGGGGAAATACTCTCCCGGGCAATTCCATCTATATAACCATAAAAAGAAAGATTAAAATCAAGACGGGTTTGTTCGCCATCGGTAATTACATCCAAGCCAGCTGAGACCTGATCGTGAATAGCAGCTACTACCGCATCATCTACCATCTCATCAATATCCGACTCACCAAACTTGGATAAGTTTTCTGAGGCAAATTCGAGCCAGGCGGGAAATGGATAACTACCAATGACCGTAGTACGAATAGGTTGATCTTTCATTTAGCTGGTTTTTCGTCCTTGAAATTGATGGACTTTGTTTTTGATCTTTTCATTTACGAAGCCCCCAGGTTTTGATATAATTTAGCCAGACGACGGGCATGCTCATCATATGCGCTTTCAAATAATGCCACTGCTTTTTCCGGACCTACGGTGCAGGCTGCACTCAAAACTTTAGGCGGTTGTCCTGCTTCCGTAAGGTATCTGGCTACTTCTGCTTTAAGACAATTGACTAAAATGGCACCTCCGAT
>JAGQWV010000132.1 GCA_020437045.1 Saprospiraceae bacterium
TTAATGACACACAAGATGGAAACTGCAATTGTTCCGGGATCTCTTGTCCTCCATTCATTATCTCCAGCACTGTTTCTGAAATAACCTGCTCTGGAAGCTCCGATGGAAAAATCATTCTGGAACCAACCATCAATAACAGCTCCTATACCTATGTATGGAACAATGGCATAAACACCAACATCAATGATCAGCTTGGCGCTGGCATCTATATCGTCACGATCACGGATCAGAATGGTTGTAGCAATACCCAATCATTCCAATTACATGATCCAGTCCCATTAACGATCCATTCAACGATAACCGATGCAACATCTTTCGAATCATCTGATGGTAGCATTCAAATCATGATCGCAGGAGGCACTGAACCCTATAAAATCAGTTGGAACGATGGACAGATGGGACAGATCCGAACGATGCTTGATACCGGCACCTATTCGGTCACTATATTGGATAGTTTGGGATGTACTTCCAGTCAAACCTTTAAAGTTGATGCCCTTTGCACCCTGACGGGAGTAGCTTGCGATGACAAGGATCCCAATACACATAATGATACTTATAATGAAAATTGTGAATGTATAGGAACAGAATGTCCCACACTCAACGTTCAACCGATAATCATCATTCCAAAATGTGCCGGTGACCTGGCAGATGTCAGCCTAGATACCTTTGGATTGCATGTTAAAGAAATGATCTGGTCAAACGGAGACCAGAATCAAAATACGCAACTCAGCGAGGGTCAGCATTTCGTCACAATAACACGGGAAAATCAATGTGTTTCTGCAATACAATTTTCAATAGATATTCCCGATTCCATTGAAATAAACTTGATTGGCACCGATGCAAGTAATACAGGAGTAGCGGATGGATCGATCAATACAATGATAACCGGAGGTACAAAACCCTATGATCTTCAATGGTCTACCGGATCAACATCACCTTCCATTGGCAACCTGCCAGGAAATAGAACCTACTCCATCACCGTAACAGATGCCAATGGTTGCGAAAATTCTGACAGTATATATTTAGCTGAATTTATATGTGCAGGTCTTTTTGAAGGAAAGGTAGAGGCAGAAGTCAATTCTCCGGATCTTTGTACCCCCCTTGGTATTATTTCAATTAAATCTGATCATGAATTTCCGGATAGTACGGAATTTAGTATTGATGGTATATTTTACCAGGATTCATCATCGTTTTACGCTGTGGCATCGGGTATTTATACACCCACACTTCGTTCTAAAACTAACGGCTGTATCCTCACTTTAGAGCCAGTCGTGGTACAAGATCTCCGAGAATACGAACTATGGGCAAGGTCACCTACCATATGTGAGGAAAGCACAGGTAGCATCATCGTGGGAGAAGCAGATCTGGAGATCGCGCTATCTGCTGAAGGGCCCTGGTATCGGGATTCAATTACTGACGTAGCACCAGGCATCTACAGTATTTTTGGTAGAATGATCGAAAGTAATTGCAGTCAAATGCTGAGTACCATTGAGCTTATTCCTGCCGATTTTCAATACCTGATAAATATTGAGACCAAAGACGCCGTATGCGGAGAGACATTTGGTCAAATTCACATCACGTTAAAAGACAGCAATCATCTATTCAGTCTGGATGGCGGCAATCGTTGGTACCCGAATGAACAAACTTTTGCTGTGTCACCAGGCATCTACGAAGTTTTGGTAAAGGTTGACCAGCAATGTGTTATATCTATCGATACCCTCCAGATTCGACAGATTCAAGGTCTTGTTGCATCGATTTCTTCAGTACAAGCTCCCAGCAATTGCAGCCGGAAGGATGGCTCCTTCATGGTGATTGGAGCAGGACTCACGTATTTTAGCATAGATACGGGAAAAACCTGGACCCCTGAGGCCACTTTTGATACCCTGGGTGTAGGTTCGTACCTCGTCATGATACAGGATTCGTCCAGATCTTGTCTTGACACGATCAACATCTCCCTGACAGCTGAAGATGATGAACATGATATTGTCATCGATGAGTTGCTAGCACCCACCTGTTTTGGTGAAGAAGATGGATATCTCAAACTTAGTTTGTCTCCCCCTTCCGAAACAGCCTCCTGGCTATGGGAGAACGGAACCACGCAACCTGAACGAACGCGACTGGAAGCGGGAAAATATGAGGTGCGATTATCACTTAACTCGTTTTGTTATAAGGACTACTCCGTATCCATTGCCGATCCAGAACCTATAAGATTTGAATTACCACCACTTGATAGTCAATTGTATTGTACTGGTGAAAACATCGAAATTGAATTGCCGGATACGTCATTGACATATGAATGGTATAAAAACGATCAACTTTTTAATATCGGTTCAGAAGCAACTATTTTTGGTGCAGGCCTATATAAAATTCGGGCGTTGGACAGCAATAGCTGTGAGTCCATTAAAGATTTTCAAATCAATTACAGTGAAGATGTCTTTATTCCTAATTTTTTATTGGCATCAGCGGTCGAAGTTGGAAAACCTGCCCTGGCTATTGAAATATCCTGGCCTGTTCCCGATACCATATTTTGGCAGGTCGAAGGTGGTACAATCGTCGAATCATTTCTCAACCAAAGTACCATGGTTTTTGAGGATTTGGGAGAACATGAAATTATTCTTACCGCCATGAAAAATGGATGCATGTCCACCGTCAGGAAAACAATAATGGTCGTGGAAGAAGGGCAGATAGCTCCCACACCTAATGATTTCGACGAAAGCATCATGTTGTCATTATTTCCCAATCCCAACCTGGGTAATTTTAACACACACATTGTGCTATCGGAAACCTCTGATCTTCAGATCCGAATCTATAGTGAAGAAGGAATGATTGTATACAGCGATCAAGCATTACAAGTAGATCAATTGCTCAGAAATATTGATTTAACCGGTATAAAATCAGGTGTCTATATCATGCTTGTTCAATCACTTAACAGTTGGAAAACAATCAGTTTCGTAATTGAGTAGAAAGAGGTATGCAGGTATGGAGACACACTGAGTGACAATGAATTACTACTTGAGAAAAACCAACGTCATGTCTTGGTAATTTCTTCAATGACTTTACCCTTTGGAGACGAGATTTCGACAAAATATTTAGCTGCCTTTAAATGCCCCAAATTCAATTGATTTTCTCCAAATATTTGAAAATGGGATAACAACACATTACCTTGCTCATCAACAAGACGCATGGTAAAGTTTTCGGATGCCGGCAAAATAATTTGAAGTTTCGATTTAACTTGTGCTGGATATATTTGATATTCAAATGGCTTGACCTCTACATGAGTAATGCTCGTCGAGGTATCGGTTACCAGGTCAGAATCTCCCTTGATTTGTGTGGTACCTACCGGTAGCTGTTGTCCAATCATCACGGCTGGTGCAAAGCAGCTTATAAAGAAAATCAATGGTACTATAAACTTCATATAATCAAATAAAGCTTTCTTGTTTCGTACAATCAAGTATACGGAGAGTCATCAAAAAGCCTGCACGGGTAAAACAAGGGATGGGTTAGTATTTCTAAAGCTATTGTTCTCTGAGTGTCAATTCGCAATAATGACGCCAAATTTAGAGAATAGGTTCCAGAAATTAGAATCTTTCTTTTGTAAACGATTTATACCCTCGCAATTGTACTACTCTATTTTTCCATCTTTTGTCAATCGATCAGCTGCATAATTTGCTGCTCTGGCCGTCAAAGCCATAAAGGTTAAAGATGGGTTCTGATTTCCTACCGAAGTCATACATGATCCGTCTGTGACGAACACATTCGGACAGCCATGCACCTGGTTCCACATATTAAGCATCGAGGTTCTGGAATCTCTTCCCATTCTGACCCCACCCATTTCATGAATATCCAATCCTGGAGATTGTTGACTGTCATTCCGATTGATATTGATGCAACCGGCAGCATTCAGCATGGCCTCTCCCTGTTCCAGAAAGTCCTTTAACATCATCCGGTCATTGTCATCATAGTCGACGTGAGTGATTAGCTGTGGCACTCCCCATTGATCTTGGGAATCACGACTTAAACGCACATGATTCTCAAATTTAGGAATCGTTTCACCCTGCATCATCATATAAATTTGCCATGGACCTGGTTTTGTCAGACCATCCTTGAAGTCAGCACCAAAATTGCCATTTCCATTTCCCCGCGACCACCCTGCTCTCCCTGCACTGAAAGCAACCATATACCCACGCAGAAAGTCCATTTCCTGACGAAAGACATTTCGAAAAGATGGCATGAAAGCCGTGGTTGGTCGTCGCCCAGAATAATATTTATCATTAAACCCATCGAAGTTGGCCCACAATGAGCCCCGGTAGTTATGAAAAGCTATATAGCGCCCTAAAACTCCATGATCATTGCCCAATCCATCTGGAAAACGATGAGAAGTTGAATTGAGAAGGATAAGGTTCGTATTGAGAGTACTTGCGTTTACAAAAATGACGTTGGCAAAAAACTCCGTGCTTTCTTTGGATACGGCATCCACTACCCTTACTCCGGTTGCTTTCCCCTTCTCCTCGTCGTAAATAAGAGAGTGGACTACGGAATTGGGTCTTAACGTGAGATGACCAGTGCGCATCGCCCAGGGAATGGTACTTGAATTACTGCTGAAATAACCTCCGTATGGGCATCCTCGATAACACAGATTACGCGCTTGACATTTACCACGTCCCTGTTCGAGATGAATCGGTTGGGGCTCTGTCAAATGCGCACAGCGACCAACGATAACATGCCGATCCCGAAAGTTCTTATGGATAGCATCTTGTATATGCGTTTCCACACAGTTGAGCTCGAAGGCCGGTAAGACTTCACTGTCGGGGAGATTTTCGATACCATCCCGGTTGCCACTTATCCCCACAAATTTTTCGACATGACTATACCAAGGTGCAAGATCTTCATATCGAATCGGCCAATCAACTGCAAATCCATCTCGTAGTGGTGCTTCAAATTCATACTTACTCCAACGCTGTGTTTGCCTCGCCCAAATCAATGACTTCCCTCCTACCTGATATCCCCTGATCCAGTCAAATGGTTTTTCCTGTATGTAGGGATGTTCAGCATCTTTTACAAAAAATTGCTTCGTACCATCATCAAAGGCATAACATCGATCAACAATCGGATTATCCTTCTTAATTTCTGCAGATAGATCACCCCGATACCTAAAGTCCCATGGAGCCATGAGCTCTGTGGGATAATCTTTCACATGTTCAACCATTCTACCTCTTTCCAATAATAATGTCTTCAAACCCCGCTCGCAGAACTCTTTAGCCGCCCAACCGCCACTTATACCTGAACCAATCACGATAGTGTCATAAGTATTTTCTTGCTTACCTCTGCCAAACATTTTATTGATTTAAAGATGAGTGGCCAAATTAGTAAATTTTGAAAATGCCGTTTGTTTACCCTATCGTGAATAAAGTGTCATGAAATTCTCTACTGAATGGGTAATTCATCCGGCTGAGACCGTCTCATCAAACGTACTTTGTGAAGCATTTTGAAGTATCTTTAGCTACTATGGGCAAGGGATTTCAACTTTGTTTGATAGTGCTGTTTTCAATGTCTAGTTCCTATAGTCCACTCACGAAATCATGGTCGGTGGAGATTTGTAACAATGCTATTGATGATGATCTTGATGGTCTGATTGACCTTAATGACCCTGATTGTCTTTGTTCTGTGGCAGAGCCAGTTTCATTAATACCTAATCCTTCTTTCGAGGAAAGATCATGCTGTCCGGAAAACCGGGGAAGTCTATATTGTGCAGACACCTGGATTCAGGCCAGTGAGGCTACCACGGACTATCTACACGAATGCGGTTGGTTTGGTTGGGATCAACTACCCGTACCTCTGCCTTTACCTGACGGACAAGCCTGCATCGGTTTCAGGAATGGCAGGTTTGGAGAAGATAATTCTAATCCCAACTGGAAAGAATACACCGGTGCATGCCTTACCAGTCCTCTCAAAGCAGGTACGGCTTACAAATTCCAATTTTGGATAGGTTTCACCCAATATGAGAACTCTCCCCCCTTAAACGTTGTATTCTACGGAAGTCCTGATTGCAAAAACCTACCCTTCGGCCAAGGAGACGAACGATTTGGCTGCCCTCTAAATGGTGAGGGCTGGATTGAACTCGATAGAATTTTCGCAGGCGGATCTAATAGTTGGCACTTAAAAGAATTTAACGTGATACCCGATGAGGATATCTATGCCATTGCCATCGGGCCAGATTGCACTGAATTAAATCTAACTCAGAATCCCTACTATTTTCTCGACAATTTGATTCTTGCCGATATAAAGGAGTTCGAACTGGTCATCAGCCCAAACCAGCACCCTTGCAGTCCCTCATTTAGTCTTGCATTACCCTTAAGACAAACCAGTTCTTACCAATGGTATCGGAATGGTGTAGCCCTTATAGGCGAGACAGGCCATGAGTTGATTACATCGCTTGAAGGCAAGTACGAAGTTATGGTCATTGACATGGAAGGAGTCTGCAAAATCACCAAACCCTATTTTTACTCAAAACCCTTCGACCGGATTAGTATCACCCGTCACGTCTGCAGCGGAGAAAGCATTGATGTCCATGGGCGTTTAGTGTCAGAAAGTGGAGTTTTTGTCGACACTTTCAAGACCATCAATAATTGTGACAGTATCATCGAAACGGTGGTGCAGAAGGTTGATCCGATTGAAGTAGATCTCAATGCAAAAATATTCCGGGGTGAATCCTACGCCATTGGGCCGGAAAATTTTTCCGAGCCCATTTCAGAAACCGTTGTCCTGCAATCAAGACTTGGTTGCGATAGTACTGTCAACCTAAACCTCGATTTCTACAATGTATATATTCCAAATGCGGTGACACCTAATGGAGACGGCATCAATGATGGCTTTGCTGTTTACGGTTCTGGCGATTTAACGTCGATCCAATCGATGCAGGTCTATAATCGATGGGGCAACCGGATATTCACGGGCTCCAATCTAAGTCCTAATCAAATGATCGACATTTCGAGGAGTAGTGAGACTTCGTCAGAACTCTTTACCTATATAGTTGAACTACTAATGGATGATGGTAATTTGCATAGATTACACGGTTCTTTTGTAGTGCTTCACTGAAGGTTTGCCGGTAAGATCAGTAATTTGTCAGAGAGCACAACTGTGATTTGATTTCTTTCAAACCTAACATCTTTGACTTCAGCATCGAGCAGTTCCATGACCACCGGTTTATTAATTGATTTCATCTGCCCCTGCATACCCTCAAGAATAGAATTGATATCAATAGGAAAATACTTCTCGATTATATTTTCCACTTTTCCACTAAAGAGTTTGATCAAGGTTTTTAACAGAAAGCCTGACTCATTGGCTCTTATTTGACAATCTATCAATTGTAATTGGCTAGATTGACGATCAAAATGAGTGGACAATTGTACTTGCAAAGGTTGTTTTAGATTTTCTGGTAATACATTAACAACTAGTGTATCACCATCAATCTGCACACTTAGACCTTTCAATTGAAAGGGCAATCTTTCACTAATCTCAGACAGTTGCGCTGATAAAACCTGATTTATCTCATCTCCTGATACCCCAATTTCGGTATCGAGTTCTCGATTTATAGTCTTACTCTCAACAAAAATGGATCGATCATTTCCTCCTCCTACCGTCATACCTAAATCCAATACTCCCTCTAGCTCAATGTAGGAATCATGACATCTCATCTCCCACTGTGAAAGATGTAAGTACACCAAGGTGAGCATCAGATTCCTGGCCTCCAGTTGAGGAGGAAAATCATGAAGCATAGCTTCTATTCCTCTGCTTGTCAGTCGATACCGCAATTGCTTTTCAATTAAATTTTCTACCAGATCCGTACGTTTCAGTATCAGCGCAGATACCGACTTAACCAAAGATAATGGACGGCCATTAGCCGAATGAGGGCCATCAAGCCACTGCATTTCAATAATCTTAATCTCGATATCAAGGTCATCTACTTTTCTGATTTTAAGCATTCCCTTTACCTGGACTTTTCCTCCCACATCTGGAATCAGAGACTTTTCAGAATTGAGTGCAATAGATAATTCTAAATCAAATTTTATCCCTTCTGTAGAAACTTTTATGGTTCTAGCGCTGATTTCGGATGTGGAAACATCCATTTGCCCCAGCATGGGAATACTAGTACTATGAGTCTCATTTTCAACTCTTTGTGCATACTTGTTTAATAAAAACTGTAATTGGTTTTCATCAGCATGTACAACGAAATACTGCGATTTTATTTCTAACAAAGCATTTTTTTTATGAAATATAAAATAATCCCAGAAAGACAGCCGTTTACTTTGCAGATTTCCTATCCTACGGGAAATTATGTTCACGGGATTACAATTTTGGAAGTGAGTCGGAAAGCCTAATTTCGACTCACTTTTTTTATCTTCCAGCCTTAATTTGTTTCCGAAAGAATTTACATAATGAATAAGCTCTTAGTTAATACCTTGTCGATGGTACTACTTTACCAGATTTGTGCTATCCCTGTTGAGGCCCAAAACCTCGACACATCGTTGATTAGTGCCATGGAATACCGGTCCATTGGCCCTTATCGTGGAGGACGATCTGCAGCTGTCACGGGAGTGGAAGGTAAACCTGATCTCTATTATTTTGGATCAACGGGTGGAGGTGTTTGGAGGACGGAAGACGGAGGTAGCACGTGGGCGAATATTTCTGATGGGTATTTTGGGGGATCTATTGGAGCGGTTGCAGTAGCCCCTTCTGACCCAAATGTTATATATGTTGGCGGAGGGGAAGAAACGGTTAGAGGGAATGTTTCTTCAGGAAATGGAATGTATAAAAGTGTCGATGCGGGTAAAACCTGGACACATATTGGACTGAATGACTCTCGACACATTAGCAGGATAAGAATACATCCGCAAAATCCAGATATATTATATGTGGCGGTTATGGGAAATCTGTATAAAAGCAATGAGATGCGGGGAGTCTACAAAAGTATAGATGGAGGTATGACCTGGCAGAGAAAACTATTTGCAAATGAAGATGCTGGAGCTGTCGATCTTTGTTTGGATCCAACCAATCCTAGGATCATGTATGCTACCACCTGGCGCATCAGACGAACGCCGTACAGTCTTTCCAGCGGTGGAAAAGGATCAGGAATTTGGAAAAGTACGGACAGCGGTGAGACCTGGAAGGAAATCACCGGAAACAAAGGTTTACCGACGGACACCCTGGGAATCATCGGTGTGACCGTATCGCCAGTCAACCCAAATCGAATCTGGGCAATTGTTGAATCAAAAACAGGAGGCGTATTTAGATCAGATAATGGTGGCGATACCTGGACAAAGCTCAATGAAGATAGATCTTTACGCCAAAGAGCATGGTACTACACCCGAATATATGCCGATACTAAAGACGTGAATACAGTCTATGTCATGAATGTATCCTATCACAAATCTACCGACGGAGGAAAGACCTTTGAATCCAGTAATGCCCCTCATGGAGATCATCATGATCTTTGGATCGCCCCCGAAGACAATCAACGGATGATTATAGCTGATGACGGAGGGGCACAGGTTTCATTCGACGGTGGTGCCAATTGGAGCACTTATTACAATCAACCAACCGCTCAATTTTACCGGCTGGCAGTTGATAATTCTTTTCCATATCGTATCTATGCTGCACAACAGGACAATAGCACCGTGCGGATACGTCACCGAACCAGTGGTTACTCAATTGATTTGGAAGATTGGGAAAACAGTGCAGGATGCGAGTGTGGACATATCGCTGTCGATCCTCTTAATAATGATATTGTATATGGAGGCTGCTACGATGGAGTGATCGAAAGATTAAATCATGATATTGACCAAAGCAGGGCTGTAAATGTCTGGCCTGACAATCCCATGGGACATGGAGCAGAAGGAATGAAATATCGCTTCCAATGGAATTTCCCAATTTTCTTTTCTCCTCATGATGCCAAGAAGCTTTATACTGCTTCCAACCATTTGCACGTAAGTATGGATGGTGGTCAAAATTGGGAAATCATCAGTCCAGATCTCACCCGTAATGATAGTAGTAAGTTGGTTTCATCGGGTGGACCAATAACTCAGGACAATACCAGCGTAGAATATTACTGCACCATTTTCGCAGCAGCTGAATCTCCTTTGGAAAAAGATCTCCTTTGGGTAGGATCCGATGATGGTTTGATTCATGTAAGCCGTGACGGCGGGAAAAACTGGAAGAATGTCACGCCGAAAGGTATGCCGGAATGGATTATGATCAATAGTCTAGAACCTGATCCTCATCATGAAGGTGGTTGCTATATAGCAGCTACTGCCTACAAACTTGGTGATTTTCATCCCTACTTATACAAGACTTCAGATTATGGAGAAACGTGGTCTAAAATAACAGATGGCATCGATGATGAACATTTTACCCGGGTCGTTCGATCTGATCCTCATGTCGAAGGACTACTTTATGCCGGCACCGAAGCAGGTATGTATATATCGTTTAACGATGGTAAGAAATGGTCTCCTTTTCAACTAAACTTACCGATCGTACCGGTCACCGATCTTCTGATCAAGGACGAAAATCTAATTGTGGCGACCCAAGGACGAAGCTTGTGGATAATCGATGACCTTTATCCTCTATATGAACTCAACAATGTACAAAAGCAATCGAAGTATGTTTTTAAGCCAAAAACTACTTATCGAATGCCGGGAGGACAACGAAAAAATTTAAATACAGCTGGTCTCAACCATCCTGGTGGGGCAATGATCTATTTTTATTTGGATTCCATAAGCGACTCGACGGCCGTCTCGCTGACCTTTACAGATGTCGATGGCAATGAAGTCAGGACCTTTTCCACAAAAGAAAAAAAGAATGATAAGTTAGAGGTCAAGAAAGGATCCAATCTTTTTGTTTGGAATCTGCAATATCCAGAAGCGGAAAGGTTTGATGGAATGATTTTTTGGGCTGGCTCGTTAGCCGGTCCTGTCGTACTTCCAGGCATCTATTCGGTTACGCTTAAAGCGGGAGATTTTAGTCAGACCCAATCCTTTGAGATTAAACAAGATCCTCGATCTGAAAGTACCTTTGAGGATATGCAAGCTCAATTTTCCTTCATCCAGGAGGTAAATGCGAAAGTATCAGAGGCTCATAAAGCTATCAAACAAATTAGAGATGTAAAAAATCAGCTGGAAAAGGTGACACCTGCCCTTAAGAAGTTAGACGGAACGGAAGAAATCATCAAAATGGGAGATAATATTCAAAAGGAGATTTCCGAAATTGAAGAAGTGTTGTATCAGACGAAAAACAGAAGTAATCAGGATCCCCTAAACTTTCCTATAAGATTGACCAACAAACTAGCCTATCTCAATACGATTTCACGCGGAGGGGATTATGCTCCGACAAAGCAAACACAGGCTGTTAAGCAGGAATTAAGTGGCAAAATTGACCATGAATTAAGCCTGTTACGCAGGATCTTTGAGGAAGAACTTCCAAAATTTAATGAGTCGTACAGAAGTCTGGATATGGATGTCCTCAAGCTAACCGAGAATGAAAAAGCCGATGGACCTCAATAACATACAGATCGGCATCATTAATATTTCTGATAGAGCAAGCCAGGGTATTTACGAAGACTTACCAGGTAAAGCAATACTTAGTACTTTAAATCAGTATCTCGATAGTGCGTTTGAACCAGTATACCGTGTTATCCCGGACGAACAGGACCTCATTGAAAAGACACTGATAGAAATGAGTGAAATGGGATGTTGCCTGATTGTTACTTCAGGGGGGACTGGTCCTTCACCACGTGATGTCACTCCTGAAGCCACCGAAGCAGTTTGTCAAAAGATTTTACCTGGTTTTGGAGAGTTGATGAGACAGGTGAGCTTAAAATATGTTCCCACTGCCATATTATCGCGACAGACTGCCGGAATTCGGGATAAGAGCTTAATTATTAATCTACCGGGAAAACCCAAATCGATCCGTGAATGCCTGGATGCCGTTTTTCCCGCCGTGCCATATTGCATAGATTTGATTGGTGGACCATATTTGAAGACTGATGAGAACGTCATTAAGGCCTTCCGTCCTAAATCCACATAAGATGCAGTTTTTCAATTACTTAGATTAATAAGCTTAAAACTATCTATAAAACGATCAATATCCTTGTCCAAACTAAAATCTGCATCTACAGCCACCTGTATTGAATAGAATCTATTATTCACCAAATATGCCTTAGTTTTCATAACGGTTTTGCCTCCGTTGTAATGAATTCTCCAGAATCGGCCCGGAAATTTATTTTGGAATTTGATCTCATCGAGGATCAGGACTTCTCCGGACAAACTCATTGCCGCCTGTTCCACCGTAGCCGCAAAGAAATCAGAAATCAATTCAGTAGAATCCAAAGGCATCTCGAGAGCATCTGACTGATAATAGCTAATCTGGAAAAAGAAATTACCTTTCTTATCATTCTGCGTAGAAAGATAAAAGGTGTGGTAGTCAATCTCCCCAAGATCGGTCTGAATTTGTTGTATGTTATGTTGCATGACTCCAGGCGATTCAACCTCAAAACCGCCTTCCACATTGCTGAAAGTTTGCCAGACAGGAAGGACAGGAAAGAGGGTAAATACCAGTAGTGAGAATGAAGTCATAGACATCTTTAACGATGAGCAGGTCAAATAAGTTGCCGTTAAGGTTGAATCAGAGGCTTATCAAAAAGAGGATAAGTTTATCTTTGCACCCACTAACTCAAAAATTAAGACGAATGAAGTTTGATATCGCGATCCTAGGAAGTGGTCCAGGAGGATATGTTGCCGCCATTCGGGCTTCACAGCTCGGTAAAAAAGTTGCCATCATCGAGAAAGAATCACTGGGAGGAATATGCCTGAATTGGGGTTGTATTCCGACCAAAGCGCTGCTCAAAAGTGCTCAAGTTTTTGATTACATAAATCATGCTGAAGACTATGGTATAGAGGTAGGAAAATCTAAAGCCGACTTTGATAAAATAATCAAGCGAAGCCGTGGAGTCGCAGAGGGAATGAGTAAAGGTGTGCAGTTTTTAATGAAGAAGAATAAGATCGAAGTGATTAAGGGCTTGGGAAAACTAATCAAACCCGGGCAAATTGAGGTAGATCTGGATGGCAAGAAACAAATCGTAGAGGCAGATCATATCATTATCGCTACCGGTGGCCGATCAAAAGAACTTCCCAATCTACCTATTGATGGCAAAAAAATCATCGGTTATCGGGAAGCTATGTCTCTGGCTAAGCAGCCAAAACGCATGGTGATCGTAGGAGCCGGTGCCATTGGAGCTGAGTTCGCTTATTTTTACAATGCCATTGGCACTGAGGTGACAATTGTTGAATTTCTGGAACAGGGATTACTTCCACGCGAGGATGCTGATATCTCTAAAGAATTAGCCAGATCCTTCAAAAAGAAAGGTATTAAAGTGTTAGCAAGCACAAGTGTAGAAAAAGTTGAAAGCAAAGGGGGAGATCTTCAGGTTACCGTAAAAGACCGCTCTTCCCAAAAAGAAGACACGATCAGCTGTGATGTCGTTTTGAGTGCGGTAGGTATCTCTACAAATATAGAAGGTATCGGTTTAGAGGAACTTGGCATAAAATCTGATAAAGGATTGATAGTTGTTGACTCGTACTATCAAACCAATGTACCTGGAATATATGCAATTGGTGATGTTGTTATGGGTCCGGCGCTGGCTCACGTTGCCAGTGCAGAAGGCATTATTTGTGTTGAAAAGATAAGTGGCAAGAATCCACAACCTCTTGATTATCAGAATATTCCTTCCTGCACCTATTGTCATCCCGAAGTAGCTTCAGTAGGTTATACTGAGGCCCAAGCAAAAGAAGCTGGTTTTGAAATTAGAGTGGGTAAATTTCCCTATTCCGCATCTGGCAAGGCGAGTGCAGCGGGTCAGAAAGAAGGCTTCGTAAAGGTTATTTATGATGCAAAATATGGCGAATGGCTAGGTGCACACCTGATTGGGGAAAATGTAACGGAAATGATTGCCGAAGTGGTTGCGGCCAGAAAACTGGAAACAACAGGGCACGAAATCATTAAGACTGTCCATCCGCATCCCACGATGAGTGAAGCGATTATGGAAGCTACGGCAGCTGCCTATGACGAGGTAATTCATATTTGACCATACCCCCGACTGATTGTTTCTCTTGGGTATTTTATGGAGCAAGTGATCTTTTTTACTCTTCTAAATATTCAGGATATGAACGACTCCTTTTACAAGGATCATATTATTGAAAGAATATATATTAATTAAATTCTTATAAGTTAATATTAAGAATGATCAAAAAATTGGTTTACTTTTGTTGCGGTTTTGGGATAAAAACCGGCCAGTAAACTGCTAGCTTTAAGAAAGGATAAGATTGCGGCCCAACTCAAATCTCAAAGGCCTATGAACATAAACCGATACTCAAGAACTTACGTATTTATTGCATTATTTAGTCTGCCTGTGTTTTTAAGTTATGCGCAGATTAGGTCTTATGATGGATATGGTAATAACCTTGCTCACCCTGATTGGGGATCAGCAGGATCAGCTTTGCGCACTTTGACACCGTATGCCTATGGCGATGGTATATCTACACCTACCGGTACCGATAGACCTAATCCAAGGACAATCAGCAACGAATTATTTGCGCAATTAGAATCAATTTTCGATGGGCATAGCCTGACCGACTACACTTGGGTCTTTGCCCAATTTATAGACCACGACCTGACTTTGGTGGGTGATAGTGGTCAAGAACCTGCGTTTATTTCAGTACCGTCTTGTGACCCAGTTTTTGATCCATCGTGTACCGGAAGTTCACTCATTCCCATGATGCGATCGAAACCTGTGGAAGGAACAGGGACAGATGCTACGAATCCGCGTCAATTTGCCAATGAGATCTCTGCCTATCTTGATGGATCCGCTGTCTATGGATCTGATGTCCATAGAGCTAATTGGCTGCGCTCTTTTGTCGATGGAAAATTGAAAGTATCCGAAGGCGATTTGTTACCATTCAACACCATGGATGGTGAACTGAACGGAGCTACTGACGCCACCGCACCTGAAATGGACATGGTCAATACGGTGCAAAAGCGGTATTTCGTTGCTGGTGATAAAAGAGCAAATGAGAATGTGATGCTCACAGCAATGCATACCCTTTTTGTGCGTGAGCATAACCGGTTATGTGATGAGATTAAGGGTAAGCAACCTGGAGCAACCGATGAGCAGATATATCAGAAAGCTCGTAAGATGCTTGGGGGTTTTATCCAAAATATAGTTTATTCAGAGTGGTTACCTAATATGGGAGTGATTTTGGAAGACTATTCAGGTTACCGGCCTGATATCAATCCTAGTATTTCCAATGTCTTTTCTGCGGCGGCTTTTCGGTTTGGGCATACCTTACTAAGCAGTCATCTGCTTCGTATGAATGACGAATGTGAGACAGTCCCTCAAGGTGATATTACCCTAAGATCAGCTTTTTTCAATCCTCAAATGGTTGTCGCCAGCGGTATTGAGCCACTCGTAAAAGGTATGAGTGCTCAAGTACAGCAAATGTTGGATTGCAAAGTTATTGACGATGTAAGAAATTTTCTTTTTGGACCTCCGGGTATGGGATTTGGAATGGATCTCGTATCGATCAATATCAATCGGGGAAGAGAAAGAGGTCTTCCTGACTATAATAGCATTCGCTCAATGCTTGGTTTAGGCAGGGTAAAGACTTTTGGGGAAATCGTTGGTAATCTGGAGGAAGCTAAGACAATGGAAGATCTTTACCGATCAGTAGATCAAGTGGACCCCTGGGTGGGAATGCTGGCTGAAGAACATATGCCCGGAGCCATGTTTGGTGAATCGATTATGACCATCATGAAGGAACAGTTTCGGGCACTCAGAGATGGAGACCGTTTCTACTTCGAAATCGATCCTGAGTTGACGGCAGAAGATAAAACAGAGATAAGAAATACCACATTGGCCTATATAATCATGCGAAACACGGAATTGCAATCGATGCAAAAGAATGTTTTTGTCATGGAACGAAAGTGTCATGAAATCGCCCTTGATGAGCGGCACCTGGCTATGAATGTGGCGCCAAATCCCATAAGAAGCGACTTCAAATTACATGTTTACTCATTTGAGACAGGAACAGCCCGGCTGATTATGACTGATATTATGGGTAAAGAAGTAATCAATATGGCCTTACCATTGAGCAATGGAGTTAATTCCTTTGATCTGAATATTGGCAGTGGCACACCGATAGGTTTCTACAATCTTCAAATCAAGATGAACGAAAGAAGCAATGCCCAAAAAGTGCTTAAGATTAATTAAGAATGCTATAGATTAAAAATAGTGCTATTCCGTATTGTCATCTTCCGAAGTATTTACCAGTACTAGGAGGATGATAGAAAACAGGATCATACCTATTTTAGTTAAAAATCCAAGCAGAGGACTGAATCGATCGATCCACGCTAGAAACTGCCAGCGAATACCCACCAGACTTAAGGCCAGCGAGGTAAATCCTGTCAGGAAGAGAACAAATGCTAACGTTGTAATCAGATCTTTTTTGGTCAATTTCATTTAGCAAAATTATGGCTTTCTGACCAGATTCTTGATAGATATAAAGACTCCGGTTCAACATATCTGGTTATCTTTTTTAATAAAGATTTATTTGTTGTCGATGCACATATCTCTTGAGGAGCACTATATTTAGTATTCCGAATAAGAATAAACGTGATAAAAATCGTTGAATGTCCAAGAGATGCTATGCAAGGGCTTGCGAAGTTTATTCCCACAGATCTTAAAGCCAGCTACATCAATCAACTTCTGCGGGTTGGCTTTGACACCATTGACTTCGGCAGCTTTGTCTCTCCAAAGGCAATCCCTCAAATGAGAGATACTGCAGACGTATTAGCCAAACTTGAACTTTCGGAGTCGCAAACAAAGTTACTGGCTATTGTTGCTAATCAACGGGGGGCTCAAGATGCAAGTTCTCATAAACAAATTTCCTATTTAGGATATCCATTTTCTGTATCACAGACCTTTCAGTTGCGAAATACTAATGCCACAATCGAAGAATCACTTGAAAGAGTTAAGGATATACAGGAGATTTGTGTGCGAACAGATAAAAAGCTGGTGGTCTATCTTTCCATGGGTTTCGGCAATCCCTATGGTGATCCCTGGAATGTCGAAATCGTCCAGAGATGGGTAGACATCCTGGCAGATATGGATATTAAGATTTTAGCCCTTTCCGACACCATTGGTGTATCTACTCCTGAGAGTATCACCTATCTATTTTCTAACTTGATTCCCCCCTACCCCGATGTCGAATTTGGAGCTCATCTCCACACCACTCCTTCCAGTTGGTATGAAAAAGTTGATGCAGCATACCGGTCGGGCTGCCGTAGATTTGATAGTACTATAAGAGGTTATGGCGGCTGTCCCATGGCCAAAGATGAACTCACCGGCAATATGGCTACAGAAAACCTGATTGAATACCTAAATCTTCACAAGATTTCTTTCGATATCAATCAAAATGCATTGATGCGAGCCATGGATTCAGTATTAGATGTATTCCCTAGTAGATGAACCCATAAGTTAT
>JAGQWV010000133.1 GCA_020437045.1 Saprospiraceae bacterium
AAATAAAAAGACCTACAAAGAACAAATCAAGACTTCTTCAGCTGAAATAAGGACTAAAGCACAGAAAACTATTTCCGAAGCCAAAGAACTGGTAGGTTTGCTCAATGTCAAATTCTAAATTGAATCTGTTGGGCCTAAACTAAATCTTTATGAAAATAATCTGTATCGGAAGAAACTATGTCGATCATGCCAAGGAATTGAATAACCCCCTACCGACAAAGCCTATAATTTTCATGAAACCACCAACGGCACTGTTAATTGACGACAGACCTTTTTACTATCCTGATTTTACAAAGAACTTGCATCATGAGGCAGAAATTGTGCTGAAAATATGCAAGAATGGAAGACATGTTGAGCCGCAATTTGCTTCTACTTACTATCAGGAAATTGGATTTGGTATTGATTTTACGGCCCGTGATTTGCAGGATCAGCTTAAAGCCAAGGGACATCCCTGGGAGATAGCCAAAGCATTCGACTTTTCTGCCCCGATCTCCCGATTTATTTCTTTGGATTCCATTCCGGATCGAAACAATATCCATTTTAGGATGACCAAAAATGGAGAAACCGTCCAGGAAGGTAGTACTGCTGATTTGATTTTTTCTTTCGATCAACTTATTTGCCACATTTCCCGGTTTTTTCGCCTACAGATAGGTGACTACATTTTTACCGGAACTCCGGCTGGAGTGGGTCCGGTACAGATTGGAGATACTTTGGTAGGATCGATCGAAGACAATGAGCTACTTACCTGTGAGATTAAGTGATAGTGACAAGATGTTATTTGGAGGGAAGAGGGGAGGAATCCACAATTCCAAGGATAATTACCAATAAAATCTAACTTTGCAACCAATTTTAGAATTACCACAAATTTTCATTTAAAATGCCTTATTTATTTACCTCAGAATCGGTGTCTGAAGGACATCCTGACAAAGTAGCTGATCAGATATCAGATGCTATTCTTGATGCCTTTTTAACGCAGGATCCTGATTCAAGAGTAGCTTGTGAAACCCTCGTTACGACAGGCTTGACTGTAATCTCTGGTGAGGTCACTTCAAAAGCATATGTCGATGTTCAAAAGACTGCCCGGGAAGTAATCAAGCGAATTGGTTATGACCGGTCTGAGTATCAATTTGATGCTGATGCATGTGGAGTCGTATCTACGATTCATGAACAAAGCCCTGATATTGCCCAAGGTGTCAATGAAGATGAAAAGAAAGAACAAGGTGCCGGTGATCAGGGTATGATGTTTGGCTACGCAACTAACGAGACACCAAACTTTATGCCGCTCGGACTGGAGCTTTCACATATGCTGTTAAAAGAATTGGCAGCGATTAGAAAAGCTGGTAGAGAAATGAAATATCTGCGACCAGATGCTAAGTCACAAGTGACGATAAAGTATAGTGATGATCACAAACCGGAAGCGATCGATACCATCGTCGTCTCTACCCAGCATGACGATTTTGGTAAAGAAGCAGCCATGTTAAAAAGGATTAAAAAAGATATTGAGACAATCCTAATCCCTAGGGTCATTAAAAAACTACCCGCCAAATTGAAGAAACTCTTTTCTGCCAAATACAAATTGTTCGTCAATCCTACGGGCAAATTCGTTATAGGAGGTCCGCATGGAGATACCGGGCTGACCGGCAGAAAAATCATCGTTGATACCTACGGTGGCAAGGGAGCACATGGCGGAGGAGCTTTCTCCGGGAAAGATCCATCTAAAGTAGATCGCTCTGCTGCTTATGCAACCCGTCATATTGCCAAAAATGTGGTCGCAAGCAAATTGGCGGATCAGTGTCTTGTGCAGGTAGCTTATGCTATTGGGGTTGCTAAACCGGTAGGACTTTTTGTAAACACTTTCGGTACGTGCAAAAAGAAAATTTCTGATGGTGAGATTGCCGAAAAGCTTTCTGAATTATTCGATCTCCGACCTGCTGCCATTATCAAGAAATATGGATTGAAAAATCCGATTTACTTTGAGACAGCCGCCTATGGACACATGGGTAGGACACCAGGCAAGAAAAAGGTGATGATGGGCATGAATGGCAAATCAAAAGAAGTCGAAGTAGAAACTTTTACCTGGGAAAAATTGGATATGGTCGACGATATAAAAAAGGCCTTTGACCTCTAGCAAGTAACAGACACAGCATCTTTTCAAAAACTTTTTTGGTCTTTTCTCTCAAATTGACCCTTTCCTGATATCTTTAGGTGGATACAATTTTTAAGGGTACCTAATATTTGAAAGAATGACAAAATTGAGAAGCCAGGGTTGGTTTGGTAAAACTGGCAAGGATGGTTTTATATATCGTGCCTGGATGAAAAACCAGGGGATACCGGATGACGAATTTAGAAATAAACCGGTTATCGGCATTTGTAATACCTGGTCAGAATTAACACCCTGCAATGCACACTTCCGTGAATTGGCTGAGTCGGTACGGAGAGGTGTATTAGAAGCAGGTGGTTTCCCGTTGGAGTTTCCAGTGATGTCATTAGGTGAGACTTTGATTAAGCCCACAGCCATGCTCTATAGAAATCTCATGAGTATGGATGTCGAGGAATCTATCCGGGCTAACCCTATAGATGGGGTGGTTCTACTTTGTGGTTGTGACAAGACTACACCGGCTTCAGTGATGGGGGCATGTAGTGCTGATATTCCCACCATAGTGGTTTCCGGGGGTCCAATGCTCACTGGCAAATATGAGGGAAAGGACATAGCCACATCTGATATTTGGAGATTTGCGGCAGAGTCTACCAAAGGAACCTTTACCGACGAAGATATGCGTGAAGCCGAAGCCTGTATGTGCCGGTCTCAGGGCCATTGTGCAGTGATGGGAACCGCTTCAACAATGGCTTGTATGGTCGAGTCTCTGGGTCTTACACTTCCAGGAAATGCTGCCATCCCTGCGGCGGATTCACGAAGAAAAGTCCTGGCACAATTCTCCGGTCGCAGGATCGTTGACATGGTGCGCGAGGAAATGAATATTTCCAAGATTCTGACCCGGGAAGCTTTTGAAAACGCCATCAAAATTAACGCCGCCATAGGAGGTTCGACTAATTTTGTGCTCCATCTGCTTGCCATTGCCGGTCGAGCAGAGGTACCACTAAATTTGGATGATTTTGATGCTCTTGGTAGTAAAATGCCACTACTGGCCAATCTCCAACCATCAGGAGACTATTTTATGGAGGATTTTTATTACGCGGGTGGCTTACCTGCCGTCATTAATCAATTAAAAGATCATCTTCACTCCGGTGTCATTACGGTCAGTGGAAAAACGGTACTAGAGAATAATGCAAATGCTAAAATCTACAGTCCCGAGGTGATTGCTACGATAGACAAACCTTTCCAGGAGAATGCTGGTATCGTGGTAGTCCGGGGTAATTTGGCAGAGAGAGGAAGCGTCATCAAGCCTTCTGCCGCAACACCTGCTTTGATGAAACACCGGGGTAAAGCTGTGGTGTTTGAAGATATAGAAGACTATCATGCCCGGGTCAATAATGAAGACCTAGAAGTGGACGAAACCAGTATCCTGGTCCTTAAAAATGTTGGACCCAGAGGATATCCGGGAATGCCGGAAGTTGGAAACATGACCTTACCCAGGAAAATTCTGGAAAAAGGAATCACCGACATGGTGCGCATCTCGGATGGGCGTATGAGTGGTACTGCATTTGGTACGGTATTTTTGCACGTTGCTCCAGAATCTGCCGATGGTGGTACTCTGGCATTGGTCTACAATGGCGATGAGATTGAAGTGGACGTCGAAAAGAAACTTTTACAGCTGCATGTGAGTGAAAAAGAGCTGGAAAAGCGTCGCGAGAATTGGCAAGCACCGGATTTGGGTCATAACCGAGGTTATATATCCCATTATATAAAGCATGTAGAGCAAGCTGATTTAGGTGCCGATCTCGATTTTCTCAGAGGCAAATCAGGTAATGTTGTGACCCGGGACTCACATTGATCTCTTTATTATGGAGATTAACTTACAGAAGTTTTAAATAGTCAGTTTCTTATGTTTAATCCCTTTGGAACGAATTTTTATCTCGTACCACTGGTTGCTACCATCCTGCTAGTAACGGCCTGTCAAAGTATTGTTCCAGATGAAGTTGCCCAAGCTTATGAAGAAATTCCTGACCAGGTAGACTACAATTTTCATGTAAAGCCTATTCTTTCCGACCGATGTTTTAAATGCCATGGGCCGGATGCCAATCAGCGAAAAGGAGATTTACGCCTGGATACACCAGAGGGACTTTTCCAAAAAACAACAAACGAAAGTTCTGTTGCCACGGCGGTGATCGATCCGGGAAGTTTGCAAGGAAGTGAATTTGTAAGAAGGATTCTAAGTAGTGATCCGGACTATGTCATGCCTACTACAACATCTAACCTTTCACTAGATGCCCGCGAAAAAGCTATTCTACTCAGATGGATAGAGCAAGGTGCCGAGTATAAAGAACATTGGTCCTTCACCCCTCCCCAAATGCCCACAATACCGGAAGTTGGCAAAGAGGATTGGGCAAAGAATGACATTGATTTGTTTATTCTAAAGGATCTAGAGAAGCACCAATTATCTCCATCGACACAGACCGACGGACACACACTGTTGCGGCGTATTGCCCTTGATCTTACCGGTTTACCACCAACGCCGAAAGAACAAGCTGACCTGATTTCCAGCGATAATCAGCTGCAAGATATCGCGTCTGTTATAGATTATTATCAGTCTAAACCGGAATATGGTGAAAAGATGGCACTGGGCTGGATGGATGTAGGCCGTTATGCAGACTCTCACGGCTATCAGGATGACGGCATGCGAAATACCTGGCCCTGGAGAGATTGGGTAATCGATCAGTTTAACCATAATCTTCGCTATGACACATTCCTGTTATGGCAATTGGCTGGTGATTTGCTGCCAAATCCTTCTGAAGAACAACTCCTGGCTACTTGTTTCAATCGTAATCATCCCCAGACGCAGGAAGGAGGGGTCGTCGATGAAGAATATCGTGTGGAGTATGTAGCCGATCGAACCAACACCCTGGGTAAGGGGATTTTGGGGCTGACCATGGAATGTGCCAGATGTCATGATCACAAATACGATCCGATTTCTCAAAAGGATTACTATTCGCTTTATGCATTTTTCAATAATAATAATGATGCTGGCATTGTACCCTACAATGGTGAAGCCTCCCCCACTTTAATATTACCAAACGATCAGGACAAAGACCGTCTAACGGACTTACACCAACAGATTGTCAAGCTGGAGGACTCCCTCCAATTGACAGATAAATACCTTAAAGACTTCAAAGATTGGTATACTGCACTACCTTCTGATGTTACCAGCAAGATTGCTGAGCTTCCGGGTATGGTTGCTGATTTCAGCTTTGAGAAGGAGGTGAAACAAGATAAATATTCGATCTATCTGGATAAAGGCTTGCCACCAACCCGGCCACCGGGAGCAAAGCCTTCATTTGTTTATACTTTCTCGAATAAGGTTAAGCAAAAGCAGGATGCTCAAAATTGGGGTCATCCGGACGACCGGCCCCAAGTGGTCCCTGATGGCCACACGGGCAGTGGCCTGTTGTTTAACGGGGATGCCGGTGTACGATTTAACCGCGATCTCGATTATGATCGGGACCAGCCGTTTAGTGTTTCGGTTTGGGTAAAGTTTCTAAAGGCCGGTGAAGAAGGACCCATTTTTGGTAAAACAAATGGTGATTTTGAAGGTTATCGTGGATGGCTTTGCAAGCTTAATCCGGACGGCACACTTTCATTTCAGCTTAATCATGTTTGGCCGGATAACTGCATTGATTATCAAACTACAGAACCTGTAGCGATTAATCAATGGATGCATATCGTTATGACCTATGATGGTAGCAGCAGGGCAGCCGGTGTACATTTTTATGTAGATGGTAAGACTCCCGCAAATATTCTCCATGCTGATCACCTGAAGAAGAGTCTTTTACATGGTGTGAAGGGCTCTAATTGGTCAAACCAACCTTTTCTATTGGGTATGGAACTGCGAAAATCAATGGAAAACATGGTGTTGGACGAGCTTAAGATTTTTGATAGGCCATTGGTGCCTTACGAGATCCAATATATTTATGCTGGAACAGTGCCGGAAAAGAAAAACCAGGAAGAATGGTTTAATTACTATTTACTCAGTGGAAGGAACAAACACTTTAATCAACTACAGCGGCAGCTACAAGATGTAAGACGCCAGGAGAATCTGCTCATGACAGATCAACCCGAAGTCATGGTCATGCATGAGAAAAAATTTCCTCGGGAGAGCTATATTCTCAACCGGGGTGCCTATGATGCTCATGCAGATACTGTACATCCGGCCATACCGGAAGCCTTCAGAGGAAAAGAGCCTTTGTCTAGTCCTGATCGGCTTGGTTTGGCAAAATGGGTGATTGCTCCCGATAATCCTCTCACTGCCAGGGTAGAAGTAAATCGCCTCTGGCTTCAGTGCTTTGGTAAAGGGATTGTCTCTACGCAAGAAGATTTTGGCAGTCAGGGTGATTTGCCAACTCATCCGGAGTTGTTGGATTATCTGACACTGCGATTTATCGATTTGGACTGGAACGTAAAGGCTCTATTAAAAGAGATCATGATGTCAGCTACTTATCAGCAATCTTCCGTAGTCTCGGCCGAAGCTCAGAAAAATGATCCGGAAAACCGCTATTATTCACATTATCCGGCACATCGTCTTAAGGCTGAAATTATCAGGGATGAAGCCTTGGCTGCCAGTGGGCTATTAGTTAAAAAAATTGGAGGCCCCAGTGTTTATCCTTATCAGCCCGAAGGCATCTGGGAGGCGTTAGCTACTAGAAATGCGACAAGCTACCATCAACAGACAGGTGACAATTTGTATAGACGAAGTTTATATACCATTTGGAAGCGGAGTTCACCCCCACCGGCCATGCTCAATTTTGATGCACCTGACCGTTACTACTGTGTGGTGCGCAGGCAGAACACATCAACCCCACTTCAGGCATTGGTCCTGATGAATGATCCACAATTTATTGAAGCTGCCAGGATTCTGGGTGAAAAAATGGCCAAACAGGACAATCCAGAACAAGCGATTGATTTGGCCTTCGAAAGCTTGTTGGCTCGAGAACCAAGGAAAGACGAAATGGTAAACATGGTGCAAATGTGGGAGGAGCTCGAGCAAGATTTTGAACATAATAAATCAAGTGCAGCGGATATTTTAGAGATCGGTGATTCTGAAACAGACAAGACTCTGGATCAAAACACCCTTGCCGCCTATAGCATGTTGGCAAGTGCCATCATGAATTTTGAAGAATTTGTTATTAAAAGGTAAAGCATGAAAGATTTAGATCCTGGGAGAATATCAGATGTCCTAAATCGAAGGGCATTCCTCAAAAATAGTATGCTTGGATTAGGTGGTTTGGCTCTCACTTCCCTCACATCTTCCGGATCAACACCGTCACTTTCACTTCCTCATTTTGCAGCTAAGGCAAAAAGAATTATCTACCTTTTTCAAAGTGGCGCTCCCTCACAAATCGAACTTTTTGATAATAAACCGGTTTTGAAAGAGCGCTTTGGTGAGGAGTTACCGGATTCGGTACGTGGAGGACAACGAGTCACAGGGATGACCTCTAATCAGCGATCTTTTCCTTTGGCAATGGGTGATTTTACCTTTAAGCAATATGGAGAAAGCGGTGCCTGGCTGAGTAACCTCTTACCTCACCATCAAAAAATAGTAGATCAACTGTGCTTTATCAAAAGCATGTACACCGAAGCCATAAATCATGATCCGGCAGTTACTTTTGTTCAAACCGGATCGCAGCAGGCTGGTCGCCCAAGTATCGGATCTTGGATGAGTTATGGATTGGGCAGTGAAAATGAAAATCTTCCGGCCTTTTGTGTACTACTATCCCGAAGCACCAATTTCGGTCAACCCTTGTATGCCAAACTCTGGGGAAACGGATTTTTACCCTCGCAGCACCAGGGAGTAATGTTTCGATCAGGCCATGAACCGGTATTGTATTTACAGGATCCTCAGGGACTGGACCGTAACACGCGTCGTATTATGCTGGATCATCTGGCCGCCTTACATGAAAGTCAGTTCGATCATTATCAGGATCCGGAAATTATGGCTCGGGTCAGCCAATATGAAATGGCCTACCGAATGCAGGCTTCGGTACCGGAAACATTGGATGCCAGCAACGAACCGGATTACATCTATCAGCTCTATGGTGAGGATGCCCGTAAACCTGGCACCTATGCGCACAATTGCTTATTAGCTCGGAAATTAATCGAAAATGGAGTGCGATTCGTGCAGCTGTATCATCAGGGTTGGGATACCCATGGCAATCTTCCAAACCTCATCAAGTTATTGACCAAAGACACCGACCAGGCTTCCGCAGGATTACTTACGGATCTGGAACAGCGAGGGCTCCTGGAGGATACATTAGTGATTTGGGGTGGAGAATTTGGTAGGGGCTGCTATTCTCAGGGTAAACTGACTCCGGATAATTATGGCCGGGACCATCACCCCAGATGTTTTACTATATGGATGGCCGGAGCCGGAGTGCAAAAAGGGATTACTATCGGTAAAACCGACGACTTTAGTTACAATATTGTCGAAGACCCTGTGCACGTACATGATTTTCAAGCAACGGTAATGCATCTGATGGGTATTGATCACGA
>JAGQWV010000134.1 GCA_020437045.1 Saprospiraceae bacterium
AACATGAATGCCCAGGTAGGATTAACGAATCCCGCTAAGATTGGAGCAGATGTTTGTCACTTGAATCTTCACAAGACATTTGCTATACCACATGGAGGGGGAGGCCCGGGTATGGGTCCTATCTGTGTCAATGAGAAATTAGCTCCCTTCCTGCCAGGTCATGTTTATGCCTTACAAAATCCCGCTTCGGCAACTGGTTCTGTTTCTTCAGCTCCTTATGGGAGTGCCAGTATCCTTTTGATCAGCTATGGTTATATTAAGATGCTGGGCTATCGAGGTATCACGGAAGCGACGAAAAATGCCATTTTAAATGCCAATTATTTAAAATCTCGTTTGGAAAAAGATTTTACCATTTTGTATGTTGGTGAAAATGGTTATTCGGCTCATGAATTTATTCTGGATCTCCGACCATTTAAATCTGTGGGAATAGGGGCTGAGGATGTAGCCAAACGATTGATTGATTACGGGTTCCATGCTCCCACCTTGTCGTTTCCGGTGGCGGGTACGTTGATGATCGAACCGACGGAAAGTGAAGATAAAGATGAGCTCGATCGATTTTGTCAGGCACTTCTGCAGATCAGGAGTGAAATCGATGAAATAGCGCGGGGAGATTATCCTGCAGATAACAATGTTTTGGTCAATGCCCCACATACCATTGAGTTAATTAGTGCTGACCATTGGGCGTTTCCTTATAGTCGTGAAAAAGCGGGATTTCCCATAGCCTGGGTCCGCGAAATTGGAAAATGTTGGCCAACGGTCAGACGTGTAGACAATGCCTATGGTGATCGGACTTTAATCTGTACCTGCCCTCCGATTGAATCTTATGTCGAAGACAGTGCCATATGATTGTTGTAACGGGAGCTGCAGGATTTATAGGTAGTTATCTCATTCGCAGGCTTAATGAGGATGGTAACCTGTCCGTTATCGCTGTTGATGACTTCAGCAGACCTGATAAAATCTATAATCTGCAAAATAAACAAATAGCTGGACTTGTACATCGCGATCAATTCTTTGAATGGCTAAACCAGCATCATAGAGAAGTAGGCGCTATCTTTCATTTAGGCGCCAGGACTGATACCACAGAATTTGATTGGAGCATATTTGAACACCTGAATCTGACATATAGTAAGAAGGTTTGGGAGGCTTGCTGCCAATTTTCCATCCCTTTGATTTATGCCTCCAGTGCCGCTACATATGGAGACGGTGCATTGGGTTATAATGACCGGCACGATCTGGTGCGCCAATTAAAGCCACTAAATCCATATGGTGAATCAAAAAATCTATTCGATGATTGGGTACTGCAGCAAAACACTACGCCACCGTATTGGTATGGGTTGAAGTTTTTTAATGTGTACGGCCCCAATGAATATCATAAGGGAAGAATGGCGAGTGTCATCATGCATGCAGTTCGTCAGATTAAACAGACTGGCAAAATGAACCTATTCCGATCTCATCGTGATGATTTTGCGGATGGTCATCAAAGCAGAGATTTTATTTATGTCAAAGACATCATCAATATTTGCCTGTTTTGCCTGAATGCAACTCCCCCTTCCGGCCTATACAACGCGGGTACCGGCAAAGCCCGAACCTTTATTGATCTGGTGACTAGCACCTTTAAGGCTCTGGATCGGGAACCGGTCATTGAGTTCATAGATACTCCGGAGGACATTAGGGATAAATATCAATATTTTACAGAGGCCAATATGGAAAAGCTTCGTCAGGTGGGATACCTAACTCCGTTTACAGAGTTGGAAGATGGGGTTTATGACTACGTTCGTAATTATTTGCGTCTAAATCACCATTATTATTAAGCGGCTTCTTAAAATACACATTTAGATTTTGTATATATTTGATTTGTAACCAACTTACATCCTGCAAACCCAAAGGGTGCAGACTTTAAATTTTTAGCCAGCATATCATTGTTGGACAAATTATGAGGAAGAATTGGTTGCGGTAAAATTGGCTCCATGCGATCACTTCGATTCATAGGTTTGTTCTTATTTATTGTTGGCGCAGTCGTCGCCATACTTGACCTCCTTGATGTAATCCAGGTGGCTAAAAGAGACAATCCATTTTATGGAGCACTTGCACTGATGATTGCAGGAATATCCCTAACATTCCTGAGTCAGTCCAGAGATCAAAATTAGCAACCTATCGGATCGGATTCATGCCGGCATAGTAAATCAGCATCCACTCATCATCCATCTTTGCAAAACGTCTTTCCATTCCTATACCGCTAGCTTTCTGCACAATGGTCTCCATAATCATATCATCACTGACAGCACTCCATTGCCGCTCATACCCGGATAGATTTGGATCCATTGGCCGATGCCACTTCCAGGAAGCCGATTGCCAGTAAAAGTCAGGATTGCTCAGCGTATCTGCATTAGCAGGGAGTCCTTTTAGCGGAAATGAAATATGTTCAATCTGATAGTTTGTATCCTGATGAAACCTGTCATAAAATACCCGGAAATCATCGGGAATACTACTGACTGGTGTTGGGTCATCAGCAACAGAGGCCTCTGTATTTTGTTGCGGTTTGCAACCTAATATTATGGCAACTGAAATGCTTAAGATTAGCGATGTTCTTTTCATTGATGTCTTTCTACTGCATAAACCAAGACGTAGGCTGGGTTGATTTCAAAGCGAATGTCGAATTCAAGTAGACCTTCCTTTTCAACCGTGCCTTTTGAAGTCCCCAATTCCAGGTTAAACGGCCGAACAAAGAGATTTTGTTTAAAGTCCATAGATTTTCTACCCCATGCTTTGTAGAGACTTTCTTTTGCTCCCCAATACACATGGAGATGGTCAATCGGCGTGGCACTTAATTCAACTTGTTCCTGTTCATTGTCGTTGAGGAACTTCTTCGCCAGACGGGTGATTTTCTCCACCTTTTTCTGAATATCAATTCCTACCAATAATGGTGCCGTTATCACCGCAGTATATTCATGTGTGTGGCTGATAGACATGTGCCAATTGGAATTTTTGATACAGGGTTTACCAAATTCGTCCTTGACAATCGGACCATGATCCAGATCTTTTGCCAGTGCGTTCCAGCACCACCGGCTGGCCAGCCACTCCGTCTTTCTACGGCCTTTTAAAGTGTTAACTTCTTCTTCTTCCTCTTTGGTTAAGTCCAGCAACCGAAGAAAATATTGATCATCTTCTTCGATTTTCCAGATAGCAAGAGAAACCTGTTCCGGGAGATATCTACTTTCTAAGAGTGGCACAATATGCAGTTAATGGGCTTTTTGTCCAGGGCAAAGATAATATCTCCTACTCTAGTGCAGCATTTCCACAAAAACT
>JAGQWV010000135.1 GCA_020437045.1 Saprospiraceae bacterium
AGATCGGAAAATGATTGACTGGACCGGGAAGTCTTTTGCATCTCTTTATGAGGATGCTTACCATCATGGTACGACTGTCCATAGATGGAATGACCAATCACCAGGTAGAACACACCGGCAAAGAGAAATTTCAAAAGGTGAAACCTGTGATTTGTTAGTCTAGGGCAAATGATCTGAAAGCTCATGATTTTGTTTTTAATACCTATGCCTGACCATCTGGTTCAAGCAATACATATTATAAACAAAAATAATACCAAACTTTATGTAGATCAGTAGTTTAGGTTAAAATTGGCTTGTTTTAGAAAAAATTTGGACAATTTCCCTAATACTTGGATAGGTAGACAAGTCCTTGCTTAAAAATTGCGCCGCGGTTAGCCAGCGAAAATCGGTTATATTTTCCTCCACCTGAATCTTAACGGGAGATGTTGATGATACCTTCATGCGAAACCAGGTCGTTTTTTTCAGGATTCTTCGTTTCTTCTGGTCGTAATAGGTATGCCAAGAAACGCCAACTTTCTCACCCAGTTCGCTAGTGAAGCCCGTTTCCTCTTCAACCTCTCTGATCGCGGCTTCCTCGTTACTTTCGCCTGGGTCTATCTTTCCTTTCGGCAAGTCCCATACCCCCAAACGTTCGATAAAGAGAATTTCATCTTGATCATTTTGACATAATCCTCCTGCCGCTTTGATCACCTTGTAGAGCGATCGATACTCCCTAAACAATGCCTTGACATCGTTTGTCATCAGTACCAGGGTCAGGGAATCAGGCGATTTTTCTAATTTATCAATGTAGTTGAGTAGTGCCTTTTTACCTGACAAAAAAGGAATAATTGTAACAGTCTCCTTATCAAATAATTGTGCTTCAGATTTATCGGCTAAGACCAGACAATTTCCATTGATGTAGATTTTGTACATTTAGGCGAATTTTTTTGAAAGGTAATGGATTATGCTAACAATGTAGCAGAACAACTTCTGCAAATCAAGGCAATAAAATTGAATACCAGAACGCCTTATACTTGGGCTTCAGGTATCAAATCTCCGATCTATTGTGACAATCGAATTGCCCTTTCTTTTCCCCATGTCAGAAATCTGGTCAAAAAAGCTTTAATATCCAAAAGCGATGAGTTTCCTGCTTTCGATGTGGTGGCAGGTGTGGCTACCGCCGGGATACCACATGGTGCTCTTTTAGCAGATGCGCTAGGTCTGCCATTTGTCTATGTCAGGAGTAAGGCTAAAGAGCATGGTCGTCAAAATCAGATAGAGGGATCACTTGAGCAAAATGCCCGGGTACTGGTAATCGAGGATTTGATAAGTACTGGAGGGAGCAGTATGGATGCGATCCAGGCTCTCCTGACTGCCGGTGCACAAATCTCCGGATTGCTGGCGATCTTTACCTACGAGTTTGAGAAGGCTAAAGAGCTTTTTTCCGAAGCACAGATTCCGGTTAAAACACTTACCGGCTATGGAACACTCATAGCTATCGCCGAAAAACTGCAATACATCGAAAACAAAGACCTGGAATTATTGAGATCCTGGCGTAAGGATCCTCATTCCTGGCTATCAAAATAAAACGAAATATTATGTCCATCATTACAAAGAAGTCCGAAGCTTTCCTGGAAAAGTATATCAATAATGCCTCCCCCACCGGCTTTGAATCCAGTGGACAAAAGATCTGGTTAGAATACATCAAACCATATGTAGATGAATGAGATTTGGATTCCTACGGAACCGCTTACGGAGTCATCAATCCTGGAAAAGATTTTAAAGTGGTCATCGAGGCACATGCCGATGAAATTTCCTGGTTTGTAAATCATATTTCAAAAGAAGGATTTATATACGTCATCCGGAATGGTGGATCCGATCATGTAATTGCCCCTTCTAAGCGGGTAAATATTCATACGGAGAAAGGAATTGTTCGAGGTGTTTTCGGATGGCCGGCCATTCATACCAGAAGTGGTAAAGACGCGAACCTCAACCCTGCTCTCGAAAATATATTTATTGATGTAGGAGCAAAAAACCGTGATGAGGTCTTGAAAATGGGCATCCATGTTGGTTGTGTAATCACTTATGGCAGTACCTTGGAAATCCTCAATGATCGATACTATGTCGGTCGGGCACTCGACAATCGAATCGGCGGATTCTGTATCGCTGAAGTAGCACGACTCCTGAAAGAAAAAAAGAAGAAATTACCATATAGTCTCTATATCGTAAATGCAGTTCAGGAAGAGATTGGATTGAGAGGCGCGGAAATGATTGCCCATCGAATAAAACCGGATGCAGCCATTATCACCGATGTTACACATGATACTACTACCCCGATGATCAATACTAATAAACATGGTGAAACCGAGTGTGGTAAAGGTCCATCGCTTACCTATGCCCCAGCCGTCCATAATATTTTGCGAGATCTAATTATTAAAACGGCAGAAACAAAAAAAATACCTTTTCAACGGGCAGCTTCCTCACGCTCAACAGGCACCGACACGGATGCGTTTGCGTATAGCAATGCGGGTGTACCTTCTGCTCTGATATCCCTGCCATTGAGATATATGCATACTACTGTAGAAATGGCTCATAAAGACGATGTAGAAAACCTGACAAAATTAATATACGAGAGTCTGTTAAAAATTGAATCCGGTCATAATTTCAAATATTTCTAAGATGCAATTCTATATGGTCTGTGAATCTTACGGGGAAAGCTGCAAATGATCAGCCTTAAATCTTTGCCGCTGTATTAAGTGAAAGTCTATTCCTGTCCCGGTACTTGTAGTTCTTGCCTGACTACCATTTTATAATGTGGGCAGACAGGTGGTCCTGGTTTAATAAGAATCGACTTAATTTCACCATTTGGTCAAAGATTAAAATGAAGTTGAATATTTGGTTAACTTGCTCACGAAGTAATTTTAGCAGCATAAATCGTATCTCGTGCTTTTACTGAGAAAACTAATCGATTTAGTATTGTACAGCAATCTATTTATTGCTGTGTGTGCAGCATCTTTAACCTATCAAATTCTCTATATCGATCAGGATTTTACCTGGATTTCACCTTATGTATACCTGGTATTCTTTGCTACCCTTTTTATCTATTCTTTTCATCGAATTATTGGATTTGGCAAATTGGATAGGACGGCTAATAATCGAAGAATAAATCTAATCCTTAAATTTCAAAATCATATTGTACTCTATGGACTTATTGGACTCGTTGGTTTAACAATCTCCGCATTTCAGATCACCTTTAATTCATTCTTGTGGTTGGCAATTCCTGGTATTTTGGCCATCATCTATGTACTACCCATCTTCGGCAGGAAGAGGCGTTTCAGAGACCTACCATTTATAAAAGTTTTCGCTATTGGTCTGGTTTGGGCATGGGTCTGTGTCTTTATTCCTTTACTTCATCACAACCATCAACTTCATCTCCCTCACTATTTATTAATAATTGAAAAATTATTTTTTATCATCGGTATTACGCTTTCTTTTGACATCCGGGACCTTAAACTGGATCAGTCACACCAGATAAAAACAATACCGGTCTATATTGGAGTACAACGACGTAAAATACTGGCTTTGTTTCTTTTAGTATTAGCCTGGATGCTGACCTATTTAAATTATCAGATAAACTACCTTACTTTAAACGAATGGATCGCACTAACCTTATCTTATCTCTTTATCACTGTGGTGGTATGGAGGGCTAGTGAAAATTCACATGACTATTATTTTTCAGGACTAGTTGATGGCACTATTTTGCTGCAGTTCATCCTGGTTATGCTTTTTTCTTGATCAACTTCCAAAAGAGCGGCATCGCACTACTCATCTAATAGATCCGGACGTCTTTTTCGAGTGCGTTTTAATGCTTCTTTATCTCTCCATTGATTAATCTTTGCTTCATGGCCAGACAAAAGAATATCCGGGACCTTCCATCCTTGGAAGTCCGCTGGTCGTGTGTATACCGGAGGGGCTAACAAACCATCCTGGAAACTATCTAAAAGCGCCGACGTTTCGTCATTCAAAACCCCAGGTATCAACCTCCCCACGGCATCAACTAAAACGGCAGCAGCGAGCTCTCCTCCGGATAAAACATAATCACCAATACTTATTTCCATGGTCACACAATGTTGCCGAATTCTATCATCGATGCCCTTATAATGCCCACAAATAATGATTAGATTTTCTATCAGAGATAATTTATTAGCAATTTGTTGGTTAAAACGTTCTCCATCAGGTGTCATATAAATAACCTCATCATAGGATCTCTCTTTCCTTAAATGTTCCAGGGCATTATATAGAGGTTCTATCATCATAACCATTCCTGCCCCACCCCCATATTGATAGTCATCCACCTGATGATTACGACCTAATCCAAAAGCCCTTAAATCTACCACATGCACCTCCAGAAGATCTTTCTCAAAAGCTCTTTTTAAAATGGAATGCTGAAAAGGACTCTCTAAAAGATTTGGCACTACGCTAATAATGTCAATACGCATTACACCTATTTTAAATACGCCGATAATATCCCTAGACCTCGATTTCTTGCAAATAAGTTTCAATAAAAAATCAACATGAAATTCAGGATCATGAAAAACTAAACTGCTTAAATCAACTTATATTTTCAGTTTATCACTTTTTTATTGCTGCATAATTTTCCAGAAAATAAGGAATCGTTCGGATACCCTGATAAAAATTAAAAAGACCAAAATGCTCATTCGGTGAATGGATATCGTCAGAATCGAGTCCAAACCCCATTAATACGGTCTTGACCCCTAAAATATCATCAAAAAGAGACACAATCGGAATACTCCCACCACCTCTTGCAGGAATTGGCTTTTTACCAAATGATTTTTCCATGGCATCAGATGCCGCTTTATACTCAGGGCTGTCTATAGGTGTAACAGCTGGCTTACCACCGTGATGAGGGGTAACTTTTACCTGTACTGCATCAGGTGCTATTGCCCGAAAATGTTGGGTAAATAAGCGTGTGATTTTGTCCGGATCCTGATTTGGCACCAGGCGCATACTTATTTTTGCAAATGCCTTGGCGGGAAGTACGGTTTTTGCTCCTTCACCCTGGAATCCTCCCCAGATACCATTGGCATCCAGTGTAGGACGTGCAGAGTCTCTTTCAAGTGTACTATACCCCTCTTCCCCAAATACTTCCTCTATATCAAGATCTTTCTTGTATTCTTCCTCATTAAATGGAATTTTCCTGTATTCTTCTCTTTCTTCCGGTGTCAGCTCACGTACATCATCATAAAATCCCGGAATTTGAATTTTACCTTTCTCATCTTTTA
>JAGQWV010000136.1 GCA_020437045.1 Saprospiraceae bacterium
CAGGTTCGAGTCCTGGCGGGGCTACAACCTTTCTTCGTCTTTTTGATTAAGTAACTGTTTCATTGTTACTTATGTATTTATAAATTCGTCATTTGTATGAATGGGGGACAAAGAGGGGACACTTTTGGAATTCATAAATGACTCTTTCTATCTGATTAGGTAGCATTCAAACAAACGGCAATGTTACGATCATTACGTAATGATGATCACGATGGTACAAATCTTTTTGAGGGGTGTAGTTTGTGCTTGATAATGTTGGAGGACACGCCTCTCCCTGACTAATCACGAGGAGATCGGTGGTCTATGAGTGATTCGTCTATTGATTCATTTACATTTATCAATTGCGTGTATTTGCTATATGGCATTGGATCAAGAATGAATTTACTTACCGTTTTTTCCTCGTAAGTCTATCCGTTTTCATTGTAAGATTTGATTTAATATATTTACAAAAATTATAATATAAATTAGGTGAGGATCGATTTAAAAGCTTCTTACGATAATGATGGTTTTGTGGCGGTGAAAGGGGTTTTTTCGGAACAGACTTGTCGGTCCATTCTTAGAAAAATACGGCTGGATGATTCGAAAAGTCCGGTAGATTGGGATAAAGGATGGGCGGTGAGCTCTCATTTTTGGTATGAAATCGCTAGTCAATCGCAGCTACTAGATGTAGTCAGGCAATTGATTGGAAGAAATATCCTTCTTTGGGGTGCGAGCTTGATCAGAAAAGGGCCTGATGCTTTTCATCCCTGGCATTGTGATATAGAACATCTTTCCGTCAATGATGGGGAAGTAGTCAGTGTTTGGATCGGATTAGAGAATACTTTTGAAACATCCAGTTTGATGTTTATTCCCAGGTCACATGAATTCCCCAATACCATTCAGGAGGTCAGATTTAGAAAAGGAGTGGAAAGGATGAAAGCAACCACCCAAAACGTGGTTCAATGGGCTCAGGAAATCGATTCCGATAGCCAAGTACAAACGCCGCTAGTTTCCAATGGTGATGCTGTTTTCTTTCACGGTAGGATATGGCATGGGTCGCAGAATAAATCTGGAAAAGCAAGATCAGCATTGCTATTGCAGTATGCCACACCGTTGGCCAAGATCAGGATTCCATATGTAGGCTCCTATGATTGGCCCTTCCGATATGCTCCTCTTCCATGGCCGTCCTGTATCCTTTTGGAAGGTGATGATCAGACGGGAAACAATCTATTAGTTAATCCTCCGATTTCCAACATCATCAAGAGTAGGTTGCAGATTCTGAAAAACAGAATTCACCAACTGCAACTACCACTTCCCTTGGAAGAATCTAGTGCCTGGCAACCGCACTATATTTTTAATGGCCGAACAGCGGGCCTTGACAACGTTACTTGTCATGTTTCCGTACTCAGGAAGGGACATTCTCCTCATCCACCCCATACCCACAGGGAAGAAGAATTACTCATTGTACTTTCGGGAATGGCCGATGTGATTTTGCCCGAAGTACCCTCATCTGAGGGAGATTTTCATCATCGTCTGAATG
>JAGQWV010000137.1 GCA_020437045.1 Saprospiraceae bacterium
TTCTCAAATTTTCATTCTACTTCGATAATATTGAGCTTCTGGTGCAGAAAATCATTTTAATCCCTCAATTTCAGGGCCAGACAGATACATCAAACTCGCAGATGAGGTCTTACAGATCGCTTTAGTAGAGACCGACCCATCCTTACTATAATTATTAACCAACTCCTGCGCTGCTTTACGGACTAGCTGCTGTACCTTGAGCCTACCAGGTGACCCAAATCCGGTCAGGGGATGATGCGTCAAAGACTCCGGATGAATTCTACGAAAATATAAAACCTGATCAACATTGATGACATTTCCAGCCATAACAGCTCTCCTGATAAATTCACTATCGGCCCCGAATCGAAATCCAGAGGAAAGCCCTCCAACCTTTAACGCAAATCTGCGATCAATAAGACATGTAGGCCAAAACACAGGATATATTAATGGGTTTTTAATCAACTCCATTTTGGGATCGAGTGGCATGACGGGACACTTTTCGCTAATATTAAATTCATAATGATATTTTAATTGCGATCCCACCATGTCGGCAGCTTGATTTTTAATGGTTTGCAGAAGGATTTCCAGTCGATTTGGGTGTGACCAATCATCACTATCTTGCAACAGAATGTAATCATGGCATGCATTTTCCAGGAGATATTGTTGGATTTTAAAAGGCCCCCCATTTTCTGAACTCTGCACGAAAGTAACGTTTGGAAATTTTTCCATCGCTTCTTGCGGTAATTCATCCGACTGATCATCAACCACAACGATATCCGTAGACTTCTTGCTTTGGTTAACAATCGACTCAATACATTCTATCAGCCATTCGTGCTTTTGGTAATGCGTAATGACTGTTAATATTTTTTCTTCAGGACTGTTTTTTTTACTTATCCTGGGAAATGATCGGAATAAATTTTGCAAGTGCAAGGTAAAATCATTCATAAATTAATCTACAGATTCTTAATCCACATTTTAACCGGAGGAATCCAGCCAAAAAGAAAAATAATGGATCTGGTAATTAACCTGCCGATAAAAAGTGAATAGGATCTCTCTAATCCTTCTACTTGGTGCTTATGCAAAGCAACGATTCGTTCCAGATCTCTCAGTTTTGCCCGATCCTCGTCCTCATCCACCGCCTTAGGAACGTTCATGGTTAAAGGTGCTAGTTCGTTTTCAGAAAAATCATGGGCTCCATGGAATTCGAAGACAATGTATTTTGCGATTTCCTCGGTCGTATTTTTCATCCCATGGGGTTGACCGGCCGGATAAAAAATCACAGCACCTTTTTCGGCCACTTGACCATCTGTTTCTACAGTGCCGTCAAGTACCAGTATGGCAACATCATATGGGTCTACATGAGCGGCATAGGAGGCGCCAGGATTAATGATTGTGCAATGGCAATGTAACTTTCTTAAGCACCTGGTAGGACCATCAAATAAAGCCTGATATCGAATGGTATTGGAGCCATAGCTGTTAGAAGAGCTGAATGCTGTATGTTTTGAATGCGGCAATTCTTTTTCTTGTTCTTGTGCTACATCACAAAACCATTTGAACATCAAATAATTCACTGGTTCTTCGCTTACACCAACTAAGGTGTGAGGAAACCAGGCAGGGTAATACACGAAATCACCTGCATTCAGACGATGATGAAAATCTCCCTCAGATGATGGTACTTCGGGCAAAATCACATCGGCCATTCCCGAAAGTACAATGAGTAATTCTTCTTCCCTGTGGGTATGGGGTGGATGAGGAGAATGTCCCCTCCTGAGTACAGAAACATGAC
>JAGQWV010000138.1 GCA_020437045.1 Saprospiraceae bacterium
ACTTTCTTTTTACCTTTTGGCAGCTTCATGACGATACTCGTCTCTCCATCAGGCTTGACCAGCAATCCTTCCATACGAAAGAAATCTGCGCTATCATGGATCAGCTGTTGATCAGTAATGCTAAAATTGCTCCTAGTCATGGCCATGGTATAGATAGCATCAAGCAGATTTGTTTTCCCCACTCCATTACGACCATATATAATATTGAGATGTGCGGAAAAATCAAATCTGGCTTTCTGATAACTTTTGTAATTATAGAGTACCAGTGACTTCAGATACAAGCGCTACAATTTGGCGCAAAAGTACAAACTTATTTAGTGCACTCAGCTCATAACTGCTTTTAGTGCATCTCCAAAGCGCTGGAGATCTTCCATTTTGCCCGTGCTGATGCGGCACCAGTCCGTCAATGGTGGAAAGGGTCTGCCGATCTGCACACTTTGCTCCTGCATGGCTGAAACAAGGCCTTGAATTGGACGTCCCGTATGAAAGAAAACAAAGTTAGTATGTGATTTTAGATACCTCAGGCCAAGATCATCTAAAACACTATAAATATATTTTTTCCCCTCTAAATTCTTTTGCAGACTGAACTGGTAGAAGGAGTCGTCCTTCAATGCTTCCAGTGCAGCATAAATAGCCAGCATGTTGGTGTTTGCCATCACATTTGGTTGTATCCGCCTGGCAATATCTGGCCTTGCAATCAAATATCCTATTCGCATCCCGGCTAATCCATAGACCTTCGAAAAGGTACGGGAGACTATCACATTGGCACCCTCTTTCACTAGTTCAATCATAGAGGGATATTCACTATCTACAATAAAATCTCCATATGCTTCATCCGAAAAAACCAATGTCTTTTTCGAAAGACTCCAACAGAAGTCTCTGATCTTGTCTTTAGGTACAATGGTGCCAGTTGGATTGTTCGGATTACAAATGAAGACTAACCGGGTTTGACTGGTTACTCTTTTCTCAATCTCATCCAGATCAAACTCCAGATCATCATTCAAGGGAACCCGATTGATATATGCTCCGAATTGTTCGGCATAGCTTAGCAGAGATAAATAAGTGGGCTCAGGACTTATCACCTCTCCCCCATGTACTCCATAGGTCAATCCGGTAGCTTTTAATCCCTCCGTCGAACCTCCAGTGATTACAATCTGCTCGGGCATAACTCCCTCCTTTTTAGCCAGGACCTCCACTAGTTCTCTGACTTTCGCAAACGGATAACGGCATGCCTCATCAAACCCAGCAATAATAGCATCTCTGACTTTTTCTGAAGGTCCAAAAGGATTTTCATTGGCATTTAATCTTGCCACACCATTTACCTGCCCTTTCCCCTCGGTGATGAGATCTGAAATTGAATTTCCTGTAAGCGGACCAACCATCGCTGAAGATCCTGCCAATCCGGTCAATTTTAGCCAATTACGTCGATTTATTCGGTTCATTTTGAAGTCTGTATTGTGAGGTGACAATTTACAAATATTCTATTGGTGATCCATCCCAGGAAGCGGAGATTGTGTGTGGTCCTCCTTAAAAGTGAAGCAATTTACTGTTGAAAATCTTAATTTCAGGTAAATTTTGACAATATGTCCCGCTAATCTTTTGCTTAAGACGTTTGTAAAAGAGAGAAAGAGCCTATTCAGAATGACAATGATAGTTGAACATAAAAATCCTATGGCTGACCGGTTGGTGAGTCGCTGGAAGTCCTTTCAGGAACAGGCAACCAAAATTTATCCGTATTTTCAAAAATTCGGAT
>JAGQWV010000139.1 GCA_020437045.1 Saprospiraceae bacterium
TCCCAGCAATAGTTTATTTGATCAGGTAACGCAACTGCAATAGCAGCAGGCCCGGCATCAGGCACTAATACCCGATAGAGATAAGGAGGCAGCAGCCGATAGGGATGGTGGAGTTTTTGTGGTCCTTTTTCATTCTGCTCCTGTTTTCTTCGATGCAACGGCACATGATCGTCGATTTCAAGCTTGGGCAAAACCCCATTGGTCACATACATGGCCCCATACATCAGGGTTCCGTGCCCCGGAAAAGTACATACATAGGGAAATACTCCTGTAGATAGTGGAGCCCTGAAGATGATGGAATCACTTTCTCCTCCTCTTAGTAATCGGATGGAATACATGACCGCAGGAATGGAGGGTATATACCCTCTGTCCGGTCCTTCGGCACCTAATGCAAGGGCTGCAGCAATTATTTCTTCCCTAGCACCTTTTTTACCAATAACCAGATTATGTTCCATTTCATCGGTATTTTCGAGGATAAGTCTTACATAACGTCCCGGCTCCACTCGAAAACGAACCTGATCATACTGCATGCCCGTAATCGCCTTGATCCGAATATCCAAAGTATCCAAGTTGGTCTGTGCAAAAACAGTTGATATAAGGATATAAAAGAGAAAAGCATTACGCAGAAGAATCCTCATATCTTAACTTCAGCATTGGCTGAATCAATTAAACTTTTTATATAGCCGAAGGCATGAGCAAAGGCTTGATATCCTCTCGGGTCATCTGGATGCGTTGGCACGTGATCTGGACAGATAGACCAGGTATAGCCACTATCTCTGAGAATTTTCACCACCTCAATAAAATTGGCCTCACCTTCATCGATATAAACCTCTTCGAAGTTGTATAAACCTCCTTTAATGTTACGCATGTGAATCTGGTAGATCTTACCCTTCTCTGCAAAATATTTAACTATGGGAAGAATTTCAACCGCGGGATTTTTCAACCCCTCCATGATGGTACCTAAACAGATCTGAAATCCATTATAGGGGCTATCGACTATAGACTCATATTTTTTCAGCGAGTCGAAGATCCCATCGGGGGCCGCATCCCAATTATCTACTCCCTGATATCCACGGGGCAATCCTGGGGGATCATAAGGATGTACTGCCATGCGAACATCATATTCCTCACAAACAGGAATAATGTTTTCTAAAAAATAAGTAATTCTCCTCCAATATTCATCATATTTAATGATTCCGTGCGACTCATTGGGTAATTGTTGCCAATCTTTTTCCAGTTCAAATGAATGATAACTGGATCCACCTCTGCCCGGTCGATGACTATTCCTCCGGATAGGGATCAGCGTCCAATGCATAGTGATCACTTTGACCCCCACAGCAGCAGCCTTCCTTACATTATCTATCACTACCTGCAGTTTTTCTTTTTGCTCGTCGCCGGAACTCGCATATATAAAACCACTATCCATTCGAATCGCCTCCCAAACCATCGATTCACGATCGCAATCATCCTTCCACTTCTTCATTTCGTCCAAATTCCAAATCCCCTGCATACTGTTCGTCATATGGCGTACTCCATGTCGCTGATGATATTGCAGATTCCGGGTATTCGTCCATACCTTTTGTCGATCACTCCAATTTAGATCTTCATCACACATCACCACATGATAATCTCCGCCCACATGGTGATCTATGTTGATCCGGGGCTTCACAACTGTTTGTTTAATGGAAACTGGTTTCGTGGCACCGAGTCCAACACCGATGCTACCGGTTACCGCCAGTTTGTGGAAGTCTCGCCTGCTCCATCGTTCCGGTGATTTAGACTTTTCCTGGTCATTCATAAAAGGAAATTTAAATAAGATCAATGATCTGGAGATTTGATAAGGCTCCATTTCTCTCCCATCAATATACATGATTTGCATTTGATCAAAAGGGATTATTTAATAAATCATTTCTCATTTTTTATCATCTTTAACCCATCTCTGCTAAACCCGTTATACATTAGAATTTCGTTGCGAGGAGTCAATAGGCAATGTGTATCATGATTCCCTGATGACTTTTGTGCGAAAAGAAGATCGACACCGGGAGTATTTATTAGCCCGACATGACTGTTTTTCAGCATTCTGGTTAAACAGCAAAAAGTTAAAGCCCCGGTAAAAATCTTTATTTATTAATTCTTGATAGAGCAATCGGCAAATCATGTTTTTGAAATCAATATCCTTCACAAGCGTAATTATGCTGGTGATCATCGGTATTACATTGATCACATGCGACCAAACGCAACAAGTCACGACATCGGATACTCCGCCTGAAATCAGCCGGTTTACCACGACCATTGTGACCCAACCAGGTGCGTTTGATGAGCCCATGGCTTTCACGTTTACTGATGAAGAGAATATCATTATTGTAGAAAGAAAAGGCGGCGTAAAGCACTTTGACACGAAAAGCCGCGAAGTCGAGTTAATCACTACAATTCCTGTCAATACCAAGTATGTCAATGCAGAAGGAGAAAGCCGGGAAGCCGAGGAAGGATTGATGGGAGTCGTTGCCGATCCAAATTTCTCGACCAATCATTGGATTTATTTATTCTATGCCGACCCTGATACGCCAAAACATTTGCTTACTCGATGGGAACTGGATAATGACCAATTGGATCCAGACTCGAAAAAAGTCCTGCTTTCTTTTCCCACCCAACGGGAGTTGTGCTGCCACACGGGAGGCGGAATGGTCTTTGATAAAGATGGAAATCTTTACCTCACCACCGGAAATAATACTGCAAATCCTCCTCAGGGCACTTCCAACCTTGATGAACGTCCCGGACGTAAGCACCATGATGATCAAAGAACAGCAGGAAACACAAATGACCTGCGTGGTAAAATCCTGAGAATCCATCCCGAAGCCGATGGAAGCTACTCCATTCCGGAAGGTAATCTCTTTCCACCGGGCACCGAAAAGGCAAGACCGGAAATCTATACCATGGGACATCGAAATCCGTGGCGGGTATCTGTCGATAATAAAACCGGCTACATCTACTGGGGAGAAGTAGGACCAGATGCATCCCGGGACTCAACTATAGGTCCTCGTGGATATGATGAATTTAATCAGGCCCGTCAAGCAGGATTTTTTGGCTGGCCATACTTTATTGGGGATAATAAGGCTTACGCTGATTATGATTATACCACCGGTGAAATCAAAGGCTATTTTGACACTGCCCACGTCATTAATGATTCACCAAACAACACCGGTTTGACCGAATTACCCAAACCGCAAAAAGCATTTATCTGGTATCCTTATTCAAATTCAGAGGAATTTCCCCTGGTTGGGAGTTCAGGAAGAAGTGCCACTGGTGGCCCCATTTTCCGGCTGGCAGACTTTGCCGAATCTGATCAACGATTTCCGCCATACTATGAAGGAAAATGGCTGATGGTTGAGTTTATGAGAGGTTGGATTATGTCGGTCACCATGAACGAAAAAGGTGATTTTGAATCGATGGAGCGATTTCTTCCCGATGAAGATTTTCAAAGTGCCATCGATATTAAGTTTAGCCCAAATGGTGACCTCTACGTCCTGGAATACGGCTCAGCCTGGTTTCGGGGTAATGCCAATGCTCAATTAAAAAGAATCGAATATAATGGTGGTAATCGAATTCCGGTCGTTGTGGCCAATGCTGATAAAATCGCAGGAGCGGTACCCCTTTCTGTTCAATTTACATCGCAAGGGACAACGGACTACGATAATGATCCACTACAATATACCTGGAACATCCATTCGGAAAATGGATACAATCGCACCCTATCAGAGTCAGATCCTAACGTCACATTTGATAAGAAAGGAAATTATCAGGTGACCTTAACGGTGAGGGATGGAAATGGCGGATCAAATAGTCAATCATTTGATATACAAGCCGGCAATGAACCACCTCAAGTCAATATCGAAATCACCAAAGGCAATCAGTCATTCTTTTTTCCTGGGGCAACGCTGGAATATGAGGCCAGTGTTGAAGATCGTGAAGATGGATCATTGGAGAACGGCATCGATTGGAATCAGGTTTCCTTAAACTTCGATTATGCACCGGAAGGATTTGACCCTATTGAAATAGCGCAGAATCATCGGGCATCGGATGATTGGACCACCTTCTCTAAAGGAGGGGTATTGGTCAACCAGAATGATTGTCGCTCATGCCACTTGAATGACCGCAAATCGGTGGGACCTAGCTATCAGGAGGTTGCCGCCCGGTATAAAAACAATCCGGCTCAGCAGCAAATGCTGGCTAAAAAAATCATCACCGGAGGTACTGGAGTCTGGGGTGAACATGCCATGAGCGCTCATCCACAATTGTCGGAAGCTGATGCCCTGCTGATGGTCAACTATATCATGAGTCTGGCGGATCAGCCGGTCAAGGGTAGAAACTATTCACCCAGGGGATCACTGACAACGGATATTCCTCCCGGTGACAACGGCCATGGTAGCTATCTGATGCGAGTTGCCTATACCGACCAAGGAAACGAACCGATTGGCCCGCTTAC
>JAGQWV010000002.1 GCA_020437045.1 Saprospiraceae bacterium
TACTGCGGAAATGCTGCACTAGTCCAATTATCGCGGTAGAACCTTGAGTTGGATATCCTGTTTACACACCAATGCCCAAGGCACTTTTAGCGGCGGTTACTGTTTTCTTACTGTTTCCCACAAAGATTTGTCCGCCGATAAAGATCACCGGCCGGGAAAGGAATGTATATTCATCGAGAATAAGTTGGCGATAGTCCTTTTCGGTCAACTTTTTTTCATGTAGTCCCATAGCGCGGTATTTCATCGCCCTACGACTAAAGAGGGCTTCGTAACTACCGGCTTTTTCCTTCATTTCCTCCAGTTGAGCAGGAGTGATTTTCTCTTGTTTGATATCTTGCAGAATAAAACCCTTCCCATCATTCAATTCCTTAATAATTCGTTGACAGGTAGAACAGGTGCTCAAATGATAAATCTTATTTGTCAATGCTATAATTTTTAACTGTTTGCCTTCTTATGATCGGCTAGAAATTTCTCCAAACCGATATCAGTCAATGGGTGCTTCAATAGTCCCAAAATGGAATCTAAAGGACAAGTAACCACATCGGCTCCGGCTCTCGCTGCTTCTACGATCGATTTAGAAGATCGAATTGATGCCGCCAAAATCTCCGTCTCAAACCCCTGGATGGCATAAATCTCAGCGATGGTCTGAATCAGCTCCATCCCCTCCCAGTTTATATCATCAATCCTGCCGATAAAAGGGCTCAGATAGGTGGCCCCGGCTTTAGCAGCCAGAATAGCCTGTCCGGCAGAAAAGACCAATGTACAATTGGTACGAATGCCATGATCGGAAAAATAGCGTAATGCTTTGACCCCCTCTTTTATCATAGGGACTTTAACCACAATATTGGGTGCCAAATCAGACAAAACCTTTCCTTCTTCTACGATACCTTTAAAATCGGTAGAAATTACCTCCGCACTCACATCTCCATCCACCAGATCGCATATTGTCTGATAATGCTTAAATATATTGTTCTGACCCGAAATTCCCTCCTTAGCCATTAACGAAGGATTGGTGGTAACTCCATCGAGTACTCCCAGGTCTTTTGCCTCTTTTATCTGATCAAGGTTGGCGGTATCTACAAAAAATTTCATAACAGTTATTTTTTATGTCTTTTGATTGCTGGCAATATTTTAGAACTCATGGCTTTAACAGTGGGTCGATTGTCTTTGTTCCGGCTTTCTATCACTATCTTTCCGGGTCCCATCCTTTCGCAACTCACCCCCCATCCCAATCTTCCAAGTATCTAAATCCATGTTTCCAGCCCTGCTTTTCCAACTTCGAATCGACCCCTACTAATTTTGAAACAAAGATTTAAAACGGATTACGAGAAAAACAGCCGGAATTAAGTTCCAAGACTCAAAGGTAATTGATTAAAGTGAAGGTCACTTGAGTAATATTTCGTATGTACTTTTTACCATGCTCCCGACTTTAAGGAGAAATATACTCACGATCTTTTAATCAAATAGAAGTTCAAATGGCGACATCGGTTTGTCCGGCATCGATGGATTCGCCTAACATACTGCGTATTTGGTTTAAATCTTTTTTAAGCGATTGGACAAACAGCGCCATGTCCGAGGAGTGCAAAATTATATTGACTCCATAGCTACCCCAAAACTCCTGCCTTGCCGGTGACTCAGAAAAATGGATACCTACCGGTAAATTCTTGTTCTGACAAGCTTTGATAATACCTTTTACCGTCTCAATAAAATGGGGATGGTCATATTGCTCCGGAATATCCAAACTACAAGACAAATCGTGTGGTCCAATGATGACCCCATCCAATCCAGGCACATCCAGTATTTGCGGAAGCCGTACAATACCCTGCTTACTTTCAATGTTAATCCAGAGAAAATAATCTTGATTACGATCGGTGATGTACTTATCCAATACCGGATCAAGTGCTTTATTTTTCGGTGAAATTCTCGCTAGTTTTTCCCCTTTTAAAGGTTTATAATGCACCGCTTTTGCCAAAGCATCCACCTGCTCTACGGACTCAATATAAGGTGCGATAATCCCAGCTGCACCGCCATCCAAAGCCGCCGAAGCAAGGTTGGGATCAGCCGTCAGAATACGAACAACCGGCACTTTGCCTATTCCCTGGTACCAGAGACACATACTCATAATCGTTTCCCGCGAAAGCGCCATGTGTTCATTATCAATAAATACAAAATCCAAATTTAAATGCTGCATCACCTTGGGCCAATGAGGAGATGGAGATATAATGGCTGTCCCATAAATTCTTCGACCTGAGCTTAATTTATCTTTTAATTTTTTTCCGGATGGCATAATAACCAACAATTAATTTAGCTTAAAAATACTAATAAATTACGCAGACTAACAAGGTCAAATTAACGTCAGAAAGAGTGAATAAAATAGAGATAAGCTGTAACGTAATCTTTTATCTTGTCCTGAATCCACATCAACCTTTTATTAACCTATTGTCCAATAATCAGACATAATATGAAAGAATTAACTCTATATTATAGATTAGTCTTTCTGACACTCAATGTATTATACTTCTGGCCGGGTTTTTCGGCAATTGATTTTTCGGGTTCCTGTATTTATCTACCAATCCAATCTTCGGAACGGATGCATACCTATGCCACCGTACTCCAGGAAGAGATCGAAAAACGATCTGGTTTACAATGGACCATTACCAACAAATTTGAATGTAAAAAAATCATTGCTCTTGACCATTCGCCCTTACCGGATTTAAATAAAGAGGGATTTTCCATTCGAATTTCGAATAATCAGGACAGTGTTATTATTCATGGTTTTGATGAACGGGGAGTCCTTTATGGTATCGGCTATTTCCTGAGAAAAATAACGGCCATAAACGGTACGATCGAGGTTCCGGAAGATCTGAAAATTATCACCAATCCTGCCTATGAAATTAGGGGCCACCAACTGGGCTACCGGCCCAAAACCAATGCTTATGATGCCTGGGACCGCCAACAATTTGATCAATATATTCGAGAATTGGCATTTTTTGGAGCCAACAGTATTGAAATCATGCCTCCCCGTACAGACGATGACTTCACCAGCGTCCATATGAGGAAGCCGGCAGCCGAGATGATTGTAGATCAGTCGAAAATCTGTGATGCTTACGACCTGGATGTCTGGATGTGGTATCCAAATATGGGTTCTGACTTTTCGCATCCAGACTCGCTGAAAAAAGAACTGGACGAGAGACATCGGGTTTTTTCCTCTTTACCCCGGTTAGATCATTTGTTTGTACCCGGGGGTGATCCCGGTGAGTTGGATCCCAGCCTCTTATTTGGATGGCTGGATAAAGTGTCTGTCGTTTTGCATCAATATCATCCTAATGCCAAAATATGGATTAGCCCGCAAGTCTTCCGACCGACAGCGGCCTGGTTTGAGGTATTCTACCGGGAAATCAACAAAAAGCCAGACTGGCTTGGGGGTGTTGTTTTTGGTCCATGGGTGGAGGTTCCACTTGAGGTACTCAGAGGTAAAATCAACAAGGACATACCCATCCGTCGCTACCCGGACATTACACACAGTCTCAGTGCTCAGTATCCTTTTTCCAAGTGGGATCTCTCTTTTGCCATCACATTGGGTCGAGAATGTATTAATCCCAGACCGGTAGACGAGAAGCAGATCCATAATGTACTTGCGCGTTATGCCAATGGAAGTATTTCATATTCGGAGGGTACTAATGATGATTTAAATAAATTCGTCTGGAGCGCACAAGACTGGAACCCATCCACACCGGTGATCGAGACATTACGGGACTATTCTCGACTTTTTATTGATCCATTGCATTATGAAGCATTTGCCCAGGGATTTCTTTCCATCGAAAAAAATACCCGGGGTCCACTTGCATCCAACACTGAGATTGAAAGCTGCCTCAAGCAATGGCAAGCACTGGAAAAGGTCACCACTCCCGAGGTTAAGGAGAAATTCCGGTTTCAGATGGGGTTGATCCGGGCCTATTTTGACGCCTATCAATACTATCGGTATTATAGTGAAAAAGAAAGGGAAAACCGGGTCAAGAATTTACTGTCTGCCGCCAGTGAAACGACCGTAACTGATGACCTTCAACGAGCTATATCGGAACTTAAGAAACCCATCAACCATCCAGCATCCTACCTTAAAGAACGATGTTTCAACCTGGCAGACGATTTGTTTGAATCTATCGGTGCCCAACTCACCGTCGAAAAACATCACGCCATGAAAGGCCGGGGAAATTTTATTGATCAAATTGATTTGCCACTGACCGATGCCCCTTTTTATCTTGACCAACTAGGCTATATCGAGGAGCTGACTTCCAGCAATGCAAAAATTAATGCTTTAGAAAAATTACTAAATAGGGACAATCCAGGTGCCGGGGGTTTTTACAATAATTTAGGTGATCAGGTTAGTTGGGCCAGGGTCATACTTCATGATTCGCTGGTGAACGACCCAGGCAATCTACGGACGCCGAGAGTCAGTTTTGGTGTGGGGATGATCGGCGAAGAGTGGGTTCATGAAATTACACCACAAGGTTTTAGGGGTCAAGCCACTCCCTTGGCCTGGATGAATCAAATCACCACCCTTTACAATACTCCGCTGGAGATCAGATACGACCAATTAAACCCGAAGCAAAGATACAAGCTAAGGGTCGCCTATACCGGCCGATTCCGATCCAAACAAAAGCTGGCGATTGATGGTGTTCTGATCCATGATTACCTGCAAACTGGATTGGAGCCAATCTATGAGTTTATTATCCCCGAAGAAACGTACCAGGATGGGAAGATCGAGTTAAAATGGACATGTCCTGAAGGAGAACGTGGTACACAAGTCAGTGAGATATGGATTATACCTATACCGTAAACAAAAAAAAAGAGTGAGAAACCATACCGGTCGCTACGACCACTTACCCTTGCTGCATTTCTGCCCTGGGGGAGTTCAGCGGGAGCTGACCGTATGATCCTCACTCAACTGCAAAAGTAACGGATAATTTGAATTTGCCAAGCGCAAAGGATAGAAAGTATTCGGTAGTCAGGTTTCAGTGGTCAG
>JAGQWV010000140.1 GCA_020437045.1 Saprospiraceae bacterium
AGGGTCATCTTGAGCTATATAGTTGGAGTTAAATATTTGGAATCGGAAGTTGGAACTTGCAGAGATCCAAACCAGCATGAGTCATGCCTTAGCACCCTTTTCACCAGGTTTAATTGCCTATTACAAGTTTGATGGCAATATACCGTGTATGGCTGGAGGATCTACAACATTATTTGATAGTGGACCTAATGTATTTGAAATGGCTGGAAGCCCTTTTAACGGAACCCTTCGGTCTTTTGCACTTGACAACAATTGCGTTTCCAATTGGTCAGAAGGTCGAAATGCGGATATCAATAAAGATGGACTTGGAGATATATGCTCCTTAAATGCAGGACTCTCGCAAGATTCAGATAATGATGGTTACAGTGATCTTGTCGACCTTTGCCCAAATACCCAGGATGCAGCACTTCATTTTGATGGAACCAACTGGGCAGAGTCAGTGAATGATGCCAATATTGTGGGCAATGGATCTTTTTCGCTTTCCGCCTGGATCTATCCTACCTCTGATGATTTTTCCACCATCATCTCTCAGGGTAATGGCGGGAATGCACAAACTAATTTCATCCTGACAAAGATCAAAGGTGACGGGACTGCCTTTCCTCTAAAAGATCATAATAAAATTGGACTCTACCTTGCCAATGGGACCACCGCGGAATGGAAACTTTCCACTACGCGCGTTACCCTCAATAAATGGACTCATGTCGCGGTTAGCATTTCAGGCAATACGGTGACATTCTATATCAATGGAGAATTTGATGGCAAACAAATGTTCTCATTTTCTAATTATTATGCAGGAACAGGCCACCTTTATATTGGGAGACAGGGAGAAGTCTGCAATTGTAATTACTTCAAAGGACGATTGGATGATATATCCATCTGGAATAAAAGTTTAAATAAAGAAGAAGTCAAATCCCTATTTGCAAAAAAGTTTATGGGTAACGAACCCAACCTCGTTGCTGGATATAATTTCAACAATCAGGGGGTTCCCTGCCAAAGTAATGGAGGTATCGACTTTGTCATTGATATTTCCGGAAAAGTTACCTTAAATCTATGGAATTTTGACCTGACTAACAATAACTGTGAGCGTAACTGGACCAAAGCACGAAATCAGGATTCAGATAATAATGGGATCGGAGATGCCTGTGAAACCAGTACATTTGCTTGTGCTTCAATGGCCGGCACCGGAGGTCCAGGGACAGATAATGATTACTTTGAAGATTGTCTCGACTTTTGCCCCTTGTCGACAGAAACCGGACTACAATTTGATGGTATCAATGACTTTGTTTATGTAGATGATAATCCTCAATTGTTTTTTCCCCTTAATCTGGCAGATGGTGATTTCACACTGGAGCTTTGGGTAAAACCGGGAGAAACTACACAGAATGTACCGCTGATCAACAAAGGACATGGCCTGGATAACACCACTGTTTATAATTTAGTGATCATTGGCGATCAAGTTCCTCAACTGAAACATAAACTGGGGCTTAATATGAGTGGAGAGTGGGTTTTTTCCAACTCCAGCATGAAGGCAAATGAATGGACCCATATCGCCGTAACCTTCGAATATGTCCCCAAAACGATTCGGTTTTATATAAACGGTCAACTGGATAGTCAGCCAAGAATCCTTTCGACAAATTCACTTTATAACAGTGATTCCGGGAGATTAACCCTTGGCAACGATAGGTCGGGAGCATCCAGCAAATACGTTGGTACCATGGAAGATGTCATTATTTGGGACAAAATACTATCCAACGAACAGATATTACAAACTATGGCAGCTCCTTTACAGGGAAGTGAAAGCAACCTGGTAGCCTATTATAAATTTGATGATGGTGTACCATATGGTTTTAATTCTCTTCCTATCGCGAATACCCTCATCGATAGCGGACCCAATACTTTAAATGGCGTCCTACAAGATTTTGACTTAGTCGGGACGGTCAGTAATTGGGCCCCGGGCCGGAACAATGACTCCGACGGTGATGGTATGGGTGACGGCTGCGATGATGGATCACCTTGTCCCCCTAATTATGCAGGGATGAATGCCCTCGACAATACCCTTCAGTTCAGCAACGATTATAAAACCAATGGAGTGATCGAAAGCAGTCAAATGATTTACAACCCAATTAACCTTATTTATAATAGTGCAACTTCGGTCAACCTACTACCGGGCTTTCAATTGAATAAACAGGCAGTAATGACAGTAAAAAATGATGGTTGCAACCAGAATTAGGAGGTATTTTTAGTGGTATAATATGAGATAGCATACCAAACGCCTCCCATAAATCACTGCTTAACTGGAGTATTTTAGGCATATGCTAAAGATGTGCTGCCAAATCCCTTTTTCGGGATTTGATTTATTAGCTTCGCTATCGATCCGGTTTTTTGCCTCCTTCTTGCTCAGTATTACTGATAAAATTTGGTAATTCCCTATTATTGTCTGGTAGAAGCAAGGAAGTCAAACTCAAACCATAATAAATATTCTCTAACTACAGGTAAAGAGCAGGAATCTCAGAATATTCAGGTCTCAAAATCACAGGGGGGATACTGATATTACAAGAAATTATGAGTCCGACACCGATGAAAACCTAAAATAATTTAACATGTGACTTTAAATTTGGCGTAGGAAAATGAAAATGGCAATAATCATGAAAGTACTTCATGCCATAAAATTTATTAGCATAGTACCATACATCATATGCCTTTCTTATTCGCAGTCGTATGGCCAAGGAACAACTTTTAATGCACCCTCTACAATTGAGGGGGACAGGCCGGACTCTTTCTTCATTTCGAAAGTAGATTCCATTTTATCCTTAGATCAAGTGTCAGGTTCGGATTTTAAACTTCTTAACGAATCACTATTTAATATAAACTATTATCAGTCCTATTTAGCTCGCCATCTATATAAACGAGCTATTAAAAAATTGACCGCTGAAGACAAAACTATAGAAGCAGGTATTTTAATGAGATGGCTAGCTGACTTGTACTATGAGCTGGCATATACTGACTCAGCCCAATTCTATATCGACCAGGCCGCATCGATTTTTGAACAAAGAAATGATCGATCAGAGTATGCACGTACAGCCAATCTACGTAGACTTCTCCTTACCGCAGATACCGACTTTAGCGATGCATTAAAAGTATGTTTCGAAGCATTGAATATTTTTACGGACACCGAAGATGAAATTGGCAAAGCCATTACATTTCGAGATATTGGTTCCATTAAACTGCAACAGAAGAAATATGAAGAAGCCCTGGATTATTGTTTAAAATCACAAGGCTTGTTGGAAAAGTATAACTACTGGTATGAGCTGACATTTACCTACCAACGCATTGCTTTAGTTTATATAAAATTACAAAATAGATCTCTAGCCCTAGCATATTCAAACAGAGCCATACATGCATGCAAACAATTAAACTGGTTTCGTTCATTCCAAGGTCTTCTTAAGAAGCACTGGACAAAAGGTTCTGTTTATGAAGCATTTAGGGATTTTGATGAAGCGCTGGTGCAATATGATTCGTCCAAGTATTATGCACAATTAGTCCATTACAAATACTTAGACAAATGGTTACTTAACAACAAAGGTGAGATCTATCTTGAGCAGGGAAAATATGAATTGGCTTTGTCGTACTTTCAACAAGCACTGGCATTTATTGAAAAGCAACAAATTCACCAGAACGCCTATGATTATTTTAATCCCATCTATGAAAACATCATCAAGGTGAATCAGGCACTGGGTCATTACCAGGAAGCCAATGAATATCTTCTAAAATTATCCGCCTCCAAAGACAGCATCTTTAGACTCGAATCGGAAAAGCAAATCGCGGAATTAGAAACCAAATATCAGACACTACAGAAGGAAAACCAGATTAGTCAACTACAAAAAGATAAAGCCAATCAGAGGACTATACTAATGTTGATTGCGATCTTTCTATTAGCCATGATTGGCCTGGTTTACTTCCTCTGGCGTAATAATATATTTCGAGCTAAAATGAATAAAGTCTTGAAGGAGCAAAAGGAAGAAATAACTTTGAAAAATACGGAGAACGAACTTTTGCTTAAAGAAATCCATCATCGGGTAAAAAATAATCTTGAAATAATATCCGGCCTTCTGGCATTGCAAAGTGCTCAAATCAGTGACATCAACATTCAAAAAGCTATGCAGGCCAGCCAAAATCGAGTCCAGGCGATGGGCTTACTGCACCAAAAATTATATCAGGGTACCAGCCTGGGCTCTATTGAGATGAAGGACTATTTCATTCATCTAACTCAACATCTTATGGATTCCTTCGAATCTGAAAAAAGAGTTAAAATCGAATTAGCGATGAAGAAATTGGAACTTGACATCGATACGGCTGTACCTATTGGACTTATTGTAAATGAATTATTAACAAATGCACTCAAATATGCCTTTCCGGAAAACAGCAAGGGATTGATCAACATTAGTTTACAGGAAACTTCCCCTGAGATGCTCGTCTTGACGGTGAAGGATAATGGAATTGGCATTGACGCCGATAAACAATCGGCAGGCACCGGATTTGGCAGTCAATTAATTCATCTTCTCACTAGACAATTAAGAGGTACCTTGCATCAGGAATCAAAAGATGGAACAACCATTACCATCAAACTCAAAAAATCAAAAGCTGCATAGCGTGATCGAATCGTTGAAAATTTTAGTTGTCGAGGATGAAATGATCATTGGCGCTGAAATATCCATGTATCTTGAACAAATCGGACATGAGGTCATTGGATTATTGCCACGGGCTGAAGATGTAATACCTTTCATTGAATCTAACAAGCCGCAATTAGTTCTACTTGATATTCGACTAAAGGGAACCCTGGATGGAATCGATATCGCTGGTAAAATCAAATCCCTGTACGACGATATCCCCATTATTTTTTTGACGGCTAACTCCGATGATTTTCATTTTAACCGAGCCAGCGCCACCAGGCCAGAAGCTTTTATCTCCAAACCCTTTACTAAGAAAAATCTTCATCGGGCAGTAGCCCTGGTAGCTTCCAAATTATCGGAGCATGAAATTAATCCGACATCAGGTGAAGTCACCCTATTGGATGACCGAGTTTTCATTTATGATAAAGGTAAACGCGACCGAGTGTTTACAAAAGATATATTCTATCTGGAGGCTGATCGAAATTATTCTAAAATTTATACAGATAAAAAGGAATTTATTCTTTCCATAAATCTGAAATCCATTGAAGAAAAACTTCCCCCTGAAATATTTATAAGAGTACACCGCTCCTATATTATTAACATTCATGCCATTGAATCCATTCTTGATTCTCAATTACTGGTAAAGGGCAAGTCAATTCCTTTAGCAAAGGGAATGCGTGCAGCCTTGTTAGAAAAATTGCGAGTACTTTAATTCGAGTTCAAACTAACTCAAAGAAGCAAGCCCGCCGATAAGTAATCTACCACCCTGGTACATTCATCCGTACTCCCGGTACAAGTCCAATTCATCTGCGAATAGAGATTAACCATTTTTAATGGTCATCTAAAAATTTGTCACTCATGATCAACTTATCGAGTCGCGAAAAAGAAATTCTTACGCTAATCGCCCATGAACATACCGTTCAAGAAATTGCTGACAAACTATACATCAGCTCAAACACAGCACATTCCCACAGAAAAAACCTCTTCCGGAAGATGGAAGTAAAAAATATGGCAGGTCTGGTCAGAAAGGGATTTGAGTTAGGGTTTTTACAGTTATCTCATCTGGTAAATGCTATCATCATTTTAGTATTTACGGGGTACCAGGTAAGTTATGGTCAGGATAATCAGCAACAGTTCATCGATCAAACCACCGTGTCCTATGACAATTGCACGGGTGTTGCTAAGGTCAAATTCCCTGTGCGAGAAAACTACTCTATTTGCGGCCAGGCAAATAACTTGAGACATATTGCGATTTCCGATTTAAATGTTGCCAATGGGATAGCCATTATTTATGCGTTAAGTAAAGACTATGTGACCGGGACATATTGCTCGACGCCAAACGACGGTCAGGTCACCATCTCTGGTTGCAGGACCTATGATAAATGCAAATTTAATAGCAGTATCACTTTTGCGGTCGTCAATGGAGTCGGTGATCAGAGATTTGTGGAACTCACAATCCCTAACCTGGAAAATGAGGCCTTCGGTGGTGACATTGAGTTTGGATTTACCGGTTGGTACGATCTGGAATGTTGTGAAGGCACCACAAATCCATCTTCAACCTTTGGCTTTGAGTTAAATTTTTCCAAAAAATGGCAAAACGGCCAATTGTCTGCCACCATCGATGATAAAACGCCTTCCATCTCTTCTGTCGCTGTGGGAGACTGCAACACCACAACGGTTAACTGGAATGATCAATCTGATCCAGGAGGATGCTCCGGTGCCAATTGGACCACAGAGATTTGGAGATCAGTGCAGGGTGACAATAATTTCATCAAAGTTGGCGAAAAAAAATTCAGTCCATTCACCGATAATAATTCGGCCTTTATGATGACGGAAGGAGTCAGCTACGAATACAAACTGAGGCCGGTATGGACATTGGGTCAGCGGATCGACTACGGAAAATACTCTGGTGTACGGTCCGTGACAATCCCGGACCATGATGGGAGAATTAGTGGCAAGGTAAATACCTTGGGAGGTGACGGTGTCCCTGGCGTTTTAGTAAAAGCTATCCTGACAAATCCCCTTGACTTGACCGGATGTCCCAATATTACAGCTCCTACGGGAGGATATACCGTAACCACGGAAGAGGATGGAACCTTTACCATCCAGAAAGTGTACTACGGTATCGCGGGTGATCCGGATGCAAACTACATGGTTGTAGGTATATTGGAAGGACACAAGATCGACACAGCTTTCAACGTGATTTTAAATGATGATAACGCCGGTATCTCTAATAACCGACAAAATATCATGCTTACGGATAGCACTGCTGTCCCCTTGGAAGGTAAGGTGACCGATGGCCAGTGTCCAATAGCAGGGGTTCAGGTACAGGGTTTTTCCACTAATCCCATGAGCACCGCACTCATTGTACCGACTATGACCAATGATACTGGCGGATATAAGATCAACTTACCTGGTCCGGGAGAATATGATATCAAAATTATCTACCGCGATCACACCGAAACAAAAACCATCACCGTCGATCTGAATCCTGATGATTTGAATTTTATCTACCCCGATACCGCTATGTTGAGCGGTTATGTGCTTGCCGGATGCCAGGAATTCATTGGTACCACACAGGTACAGGCCTTATCTAATGATTGCATTATTGCAACGACCAATACCGACAATAGTGGATATTATCAGATGATCTTACCTAAAAGAGATGTAAAAATCGTAGTGGGTCCTTTCACTCCACTGCCTGGCAGTGGATTGTCGGGTGCTCGGGGAGACTCGGCATCGATTTCTATTGAGAGTGATACCACCCTGGATTTCGTATTTCGTAAACCAATTGCGGTGACAGCCGCAGGTATCCCAGGATTATCTTGCGCTGCGATACCCTATCCCATCCTCCATCAAAGGGAAGCCTATACCATACAATTTTCAGTAACCGAAGGAACAAGTTGTCCTGCAGATACCGGATTCGTAACGATTACCGATTTTATCGGGAGCAACAATCAAGTCTCTCAGATCGATACCATGATCCCAGTCAAAAATGGTTATGCTTACTACACTTTGATCGCTGGTGATCCCAACATATTAGCTCCTTTTACAAAATCGATGACCTATGTGGCTCATGTGGGAAATGCTAATACGCCTCCCAAAACAGTTCAGGTAATTGTGACCGGTGCGGTAAAAAGGGGAAACACTTTCGCTACCACCTCACCTCAGATTCCCTATCTCATCTTGCGTGATCCTCCCGGTGATGGTAGTTATGCCTTTCT
>JAGQWV010000141.1 GCA_020437045.1 Saprospiraceae bacterium
AATAGTATTAGTTATCGTGGAAATGCTGGGCACTAGTTCATATGCTTTTCTGTGATCGTTATCACTGATACGGCAAGAATATCAATATCATGCTTGCAGAACTATTACCTTTGAGGGCATTTTAATCAAATGTGGAAATGTCATTTATTAATCAGAGAACTGCACTTTTAATTCGTTATGCATTTATTGCATCATTAATTCTTTCTACAACAAAAGTTTTATTTAGTCAAAAAAATGCTGCTGCCATAACCTATAAGAATGGTTTAAAAATAACTATTCCTGATTCATCGAATCAGATTAAAACAAAAATAATATTCAATGGCAGAATTCATTATGATGTATCTTTTATACATCAAAGTGAACAACTTAGCGAAGTTTTAGGAAGTGCTCATAATGGGCAAGAATTTCGAAGAATTTTTATTGCCAATACCGGAAGTCTTTTCTATGGTAATCTAAACTACAAGGTACAATTGAATTTTTCGGGAGGAAAAATTGGATTCAGGGATATATATATTGAGCCTAAACTTTTTCAGACAAAATCTCTGGAAGCATATTTAAGAGCCGGACAATTTAAAGATCCCTTTAGATTTGAAAACCTGTTAAGTAGTAATAACTTGTCGATCATTGAAAGATCTTATTTACAGAGTTTTGCCCCACTCCGCAATACCGGTCTGATGTATCACATGAATGCACTGAACAATCGATTTGCCTTCCAGCTTGCCTATTTGGGAAACACAGACGATACTGCAAATGAAATTTCCGATACTGACGGATTTAATATTACGACACGTGCTACGTATTTAATTACGGCAAAAAAAGAAAATACAATTCATGTCGGCATTTCTTACAGTTTAAGGAATCGAGGGAAGGATGGCACCTATACTTTCAAAGTGAAACCACCGGTACATTTAATGCCAAATTATATCTCAGTATCACTAAACAATCTCGACGATGTTCAGCTCTTTAATGTGGAGACGGCCTGGATCAGACAAAGATTAATGGTTATGGCAGAAATGATCACAGCGAAAATGAGCCCATCAATTGATAAAAATTATTATTCATTTTATGGACAGGTAAGTTATTTTCTCAATCGGAATAGTTACCATGAATACAATAATTCGTTGTTGGGAATAAAAGACATCATTGGCAAGAAAGGAGCCATCGAGATTGCAGGACGGTATTCGCTGGCTAATTTCGGCGCGGATGTTGCCGGAAAGAGTACCATGGTCCAGGATTTTACCCTGGGTGGCAATTTCTATTTTAATGAACAGTTCCGCCTGATGCTGGACTATACCGTTGCTAATCTAAACACTATTGGTACTTCCTCCGGATTAAATCTCAGGATGCAACTGACCTTCTGAGGACATTCAGATATTACAAAAATTAACACTGGGTTAACATAAAGCCAACTAACTTTGGCCACTGGTTGTATTGTAACCTCATGTCGATATCGATGAGATTCATCCCCCTCTTTTCCCTGCTGATCTATGCCATCACCTCAGACTCTTGTCAAAACCCTGTTTCCAAGCGAGATCAAATCCTGAGGATTGATGGATCGAGCACAGTTTTCACACTCTCTGAAGCGATTGCCGAAGAATTTATCAAATTAAACCCGGAAGATCGATTGACGATCGGCATATCGGGTACTGGTGGCGGATTTAGAAAATTTGCCCGTGGCGAAATTTCTATTGCTAATGCCTCACGAAAAATCAAAGAAATTGAAGCTACAGCATGCCGGGAAAATGGTATCAAATATCTGGAAATACCAGTAGCTTATGATGGTCTGGCCATTATCACTAATTCGCATAATGGCTGGCTAAAGGACATTAAACTTGTAGAACTAAAGAAGATCTGGGAGCCAGACGCCCAGAACAGAATCCATTATTGGGATCAAATTAGAGCAGACTATCCGCATCAAATGATCAAGTTATATGGTCCGGGCACTGCATCCGGCACCTTCGACTATTTTACGGAAGTGATCGTGGGTCAAAGCGGAGCCAGCCGGGGAGATTTTATGCCGAGTGAAGATGACCACGTATTGATTCAAGGTGTGGCGGGTGATTTGGCTTCATTAGGTTTTGTCGGCTTAGCCTATTATGAAGAAAATATTGACAGAGTAAAACTGGTTCCGGTAGATAATGGTTCTGGACCGGTTACACCTTCCAGAGAAACCATCTTGTCAGGCAGGTACAATCCACTAACTCGTAAAATATATATGTATGTGTCCAGCCAGATCGCTCAGATGGATCAGGGTGTAGAATTTGTTCATTTTTTTTTGGACAATGCCGGAAAATTTGCCCAGGATGTCGGTTTCATTCCACTGGCAGACAGTGAGTACCGTCAACAACTTAGTAGATTTTCTGAATTTCTTAATCAAAATTAAAATCGTCCTTTGAAGATCCATGAGAAAATCATAGTACTCTTTCTCTGGATGTGTTCCAGCATCACAGTGCTCACTACGGCCCTGATTATTTGGATTTTGGTAAAAGAGTCGGTTGCATTTTTCGAACATGTATCGATTATTGATTTTCTAACCGATCTGGAATGGACCCCCTTATTCAGTGCCAAGAAATATGGTATACTTCCATTGCTCACCGGCACATTACTATGCACGCTGATCTCTATTTTTGTTGCATTGCCGATTGGAATCAGTATTGCTTTCTATTTAAGCGAGTATGCTCCAGACCGACTAAGAAGCATCTTAAAACCTACATTGGAAATCCTTGCTGCCATACCTACGGTGGTTTATGGATTTTTTGCCTTGACGGTGGTCACTCCGTTTCTAAAAGATTTCATTCCCGGATTAAATACGTTTAATGCCTTTTCTGCGGGTCTGGTGATGGGCATTATGATCATCCCCATGATATCTTCTCTTTGTGAAGATGCAATACGCGCAGTGCCCGACTCCCTCAGACAGGCTTCCTATAGCATGGGATCTACCGTTTTTCAAACTTCCTTTAAGGTGCTTCTTCCTGCTGCTTCATCAGGGATCATTGTGTCCATTATACTGGCTGTGTCCAGGGCCTTAGGAGAGACTATGATCGTGTCGATTGCAGCGGGACAACAACCCAATCTGACCCTCAATCCTTTTGAAACAGTAGAAACCATCACCTCTTATATTGTTCAGGTAAGTATGGGTGATGTACCTCAAGGCTCCATTGAATTTCAAACGATTTTTGCCGCAGGACTTACGCTATTCATTTTTACTTTCTTCTTAAACAACCTGAGCCATTTAATCAGAAGAAAATACCAGGAAAAATATGAATAGAGAGATCAGAAATAAAGTATTTGATATCGGCTTCAGAATTTTTGGTATTTTTTCCACATTCCTGGGAGTTATTCTTATCGCTATTTTTATCAGTTCGATCGTTCAGGCTGGCTTTTCAAAAATTGACTGGAATTTCTTAACAGGACTTCCCAGTCGTTTTGCTGATCATGCCGGAATTCTTACGGCCTGGACCGGATCATTATGGATACTGGCACTCTCGGCAATAATCGGCATTCCTGTCGGAGTCGGAGCAGCAATTTTCTTTGAGGAGTACGCCCCTAAGAATAGTTTAACCCGCATTCTCGAAATAAACCTCACCAATCTCGCCGGTGTTCCTTCGGTTATTTATGGTATTCTGGGATTGGAATTATTTGTCCGGTCTTTTAAAATGGGTAGTAGTCTTCTGGCCGGGGCATGTACACTTTCGCTACTCATTTTACCTATCGTGATTGTTGCCACGAGAGAAGCGCTTAGAGCGGTACCGCAATCCATTCGCCAGGCATCATTTAGTATGGGTGCTACGAAATGGCAAACCATTTGGCATCAGATTCTTCCCGCATCGGCTGGGGGTATCGCCACTGGTGTAATTCTTGCATTATCGAGAGCAGTCGGTGAAGCTGCACCGGTCATCGTTATCGGAGCACTGGCCTATGTACCTTTTGTGGCAGAATCTCCATTAGATGATTTTACCGTATTACCGATTCAAATTTTTAATTGGGTAACCAGACCAGATCCCGAATTTATTGTAAATGCCTCCGCTGGAATAATAGTTTTATTAAGTATTACCTTTTTATTAAATGGAATTGCGGTGTATTTAAGATACCGTTGGCAAAAGAAAATGAAATGGTAGTGATTTTTGAAGTTTTTATTTTACAACAAATTGAACCAATTCGTTATGTCGCAAAATGAATCTTCAATTTCATTTGATTTTACTGACCGTGCTAAAAAAGTCAAGTTAGAGGCGATAGGAGCACATGTATATTATGATGACAATCATGTCTTAAAAGATATTAATATGATTGTTAGGGAAAATACTATCACAGCCCTTATCGGTCCATCAGGATGTGGTAAATCAACTTTTCTCAGACTTTTTAACCGGATGAATGATTACATAGATTCATTTCAATTATCCGGTCAAGTTCTAATTGATAGTCAGGACATATACGAGCGAAATGTCAATGTCGAAAACTTGCGAAAAAATGTGGGAATGGTTTTTCAAAAACCAAATCCCTTTCCAAAATCCATTTTCGAAAATGTAGCTTTTGGAATGCGCATAAGAGGAATCAGTAAGAAAACAGAATTGGAAGGTATCGTCGAAGATGCTCTGAAAAATGCGGTACTATGGGATGAAGTGAAAGACAGGCTGCAGAAACCTGCACTGTCCCTCTCGGGAGGACAGCAACAACGGCTATGTATTGCAAGAGTACTTGCCGTTAAACCTACGGTCTTATTAATGGATGAACCCGCTTCCGCTCTGGACCCTATTGCAACGGCTAAAATAGAAGAGCTCATTAATGTACTTAAGGAGCAATACACCATTTTGATCGTGACCCATAATATGCAACAAGCCAGTCGTATCAGCGACAAAACGGCCTTCTTCTACCAGGGTCAACTCATTGAATACGAAGCAACCAGAGATATTTTCATCAATCCCCGCAAGGATCTGACAGAACGATATATTACGGGAAGATTTGGTTAAAAAAATTGGATAAATAGAAACACATGTCAACGCTAGAATCGGAATTAAAGCAACTTAAAACTGACATCATCCAAATGATGGAATTGGTAGAGAAGCAACTCACCAGATCGAAAGAGTCATTTGCCAACCAGGATGTGGGTCTAGCTAAAGAGATTCATCAGATTGAAGCCCGGGTAGACGCTCAGGATCTGAGTATCGATAAAGCGTGTGAACACATTATTGCCCTATACAATCCTGTGGCTTCTGACTTGAGATTTGTATTGGCTTCCTTTAAGATAGTTTCTCATCTCGAACGAATTGGAGATCATGCCGACAAAATAGCCCGATTTGTCCGCAAACGACAGATTAAACAAACCTATGACAAATTCCTTCTAAACTCGGTTCGATTCGATGAAATGTTTGTGACGGCTATCCGGATGGTACATATGGCCATTCAGGCTTTTGTCAACGAAGACTCTTCTATGGCCCGTAAGGTCTTTATGGAAGATGTCACCATGAATGAAATTTTCAAAGCCTCCAGTGCTCAGATCGATAGATATACCAATGATAATAGTCAGCGATTGGATTTAATACTCTACCTCTTTAGTATTATAAATAAACTGGAAAGAGTCGGTGATCTGGCTAAAAATATTGCAGAAGAAACAATATTTTATACTGATGCTAAAACCTTGAGACACCAGAAATTTAAGGAGCTCCCCGATCTTTAATTCTTGACCTTGAAAAATGTCTCATTCATTTTCACAGGCACAAGCGGCGATTCCCTTGGCCTTGTCGAAAGCTTCCTGTCCCTCTTTATAGGAATAATAAATTAATCCTGCTGTCCCGGCAATATCTATAAAGGGAATATGAAAAAGTTCCCATGCAGCACTGGCTACTAGCAAGATGACCGACATGTAGAGACAGACCTGATTGCAGCGTGCATCGGCGATGATGGGAGCCGAGTCCAATTTTTCTCCTACATAAATTTTAGCCCGGATCAACAGCCACATGGATAGGATGGAGATAAGAGCTATGATTAAACCTGCTTCCGTTGACGCAGGATTATGGCCTTTATAAAGGTTATAAAGTGCTGAAAATGACAAGACTGCCACTAAGGCATAAAAACACCATCCGGTAATTTTTAAAGCGGTGATTTCAAAGGGACCCCGGCCGGAATGGGGGTTGGCTCTTAGCCGAATTATCATCTGAACGACGCCTAATGCTGAAATCGTTTCTACAAAGCTATCTGCCCCAAATCCAAACAAGGTCAGTGTTTCATCCTTCAATCCAAAGTACGTAGAAACTACACCTTCAATAATATTGTAGACCACAGTGATAAAACCCAAGATCAAAGCTTGTCGAAATAATTCATGCTGGTGACCAGATTCCTCTGTTACGATCATAGACGCAAATTTACCGTTTGTAAAATTACTAAGCAATTTGTTCGAGGTCGTAATCCAGCAATGAGTAGTCGGATAGATACTGATCATTAAGATATGAAGAGCAATCGAATTTAAAGCTGATTACGGTTGCCGGAAGTCAATCGTCATGAAGTACAAACTTTACATTAATTTAATATTGGGCCTTAATATTTTCTATAATTTTCCGCCAGCAAAACACCTGATTAAACGAATCTATTTATGGAATCGAATCAGGTAAAATAGTGACGCATGGCCACTTTTTATCTTTTTATTGTTATAGTGTTATTTATACTAGCAATATCCGATCTGGTAG
>JAGQWV010000142.1 GCA_020437045.1 Saprospiraceae bacterium
AGGAATTGTTCTCCTGGTACTCGACATTATTTTACCAGTGCCAGGTACATTAGTGATGTCAGGTCTGGGATATGTATATGGCGTTTTTATTGGTGGGATTGTTGCCGGTCTTGGGAGCTTTATTTCAGGAGCAGCCGGATATTGGTTATGTCGCTCATTTGGTAAAGGGGGGGCGGTAAAAATACTCGGAGAAAAAGATTTTAATCGCGGCACCGAGACTTTTAATAGGGTTGGGGGATGGTTAGTGGTTTTGTCCCGGTGGTTGCCTGTATTTCCCGAAGTTATTTCCTGTATGGCAGGACTAAACAGGATGTCGATTCTGAAGTTTCACCTGGCCTTGCTGGTTAGTTCTATTCCCCTGGGTTTCGTCTTCGCTTATATCGGTAGTGTGGGTGACCAACATCCTCTGGCGACCGTCATCTTAAGTATTGTTTTGCCGGTTATAATCTGGCTCATAGTGACCCCAATATTTAACCGGCATCGCAAAACGATTTGAAATATCCAGTCTTATATAGAATCTCGAATCTTGGTTCAAAGCGACTGGTCTATCGCATATTGTTTTAATTTTCCAATTTTAGCTTACTGGCAATAAATTGTTTAAAATATTTAAAATTTGAAATTGTACCTCGAACTGTTCGCCTTACAGGCCGGGGTTGTCAGAAGGCGTTTTTGCCAAAAGTAATTGAACAAATAAAAAAAGATATTCAATGGAGAAGGGAAGGATTTGCACATTTTTGTTTTTAATGCTGATCACATATAGCTATGCTCAGCAATCCGGGAGATTTTTATGGCCTGAGGGATATAAGGCAGGTTTAAGTTTAAGTTTCGATGATGCCCGGTTGAGCGATGTCGATGTTGGCTTGGATTTCTTTCGTGAACATGGAGTGAAAGTCACTTATTATGTAGTGCCGGCAGGAGTAGAGAAACGACTTTCTAAATGGAGACAGGCAGTATCGGATGGCCATGAGATCGGTAATCATACGCTGGTACATCCATGTTCAGGAAATTTCGCCTGGTCGAAAAATAAGGCTTTGGAGAATTATACCCTGGTGTCCATGCATCGCGAACTGGAGCAGGCAAATGAGCAAATTAAAGAATTGTTGGACGTTGATCCGGTCAGTTTCGCTTATAGTTGCGGTCAGACTTTTGTTGGTAGGGGAAGTGAAACAAAGAGTTATGTCCCTTTGATTGCCGAGATGTTTGAATCGGGGAGGGGCTGGCTGAACGAAGCATCTAATGATCCTCTCTTTGCGGATTTTGCCCAGCTGCAGGGGATCGAAATGGATGGTAAGGATTTTGAGGAGGATATCAAACCAATCATTGATGCGGCGTTGACCAGTGGATCCTGGGTGGTATTGGCCGGTCATGAAATCGGGGAAGGAGGCAATCAAACGACCAGAACATCCATGCTTCGGGATCTAATTAACTATGTAAAGGAAGCGCATCCGGAAATATGGCTGGCACCGGTAGGAGATATAGCCCATTATGTCAAAACGGAGCGGAAGCGATTAAATATAAAGTTGGCCGATGATCTTCTTTTTTACAGTTCATTTGACCAGGGCACGGATGCTGATCTTCATAAGGGAGAGGGTAAAATTTTCACAGCAGAAACGTATGATCCCACCGGTGAAGGAGATTCAGGATTAAGTGCTTCGGGAATTGAACTACTTAATTCCGGGGGAAGGTTAGGAGGTGCTTTACAATTTGAGAGAAAGACTAAAGAATCTATTTATTATCTGGCAAAAGATAACATCAATTATAATGCTTCAAGTATTTCGGGGACTATTTCTTTCTGGTTAAGTCTGGACCCGGAGATGGACTTGGAACCAGGATTTTGTGATCCAATTCAAATAACCGATTCAGGATATAATGATGGGGCTTATTGGGTAGATTTCTCCGATAAAAATCCGCGATTATTTCGAATGGGTGTTTTTGGGGATTTGCAACAATGGAATCCGGAAAAAATCGCACCAGATAAAAATCCAGCATTTAATAATCGTCTGGTTGTCGCCAAAAACCGGCCATTTGGAAAGGGTGTGTGGACCCATGTTTCCATTGTTTATGAAGATATAAATGGTAGTAATCCCCGGGCTGCATTTTATGTAAACGGACAGCTGCAGGATAGTCGGGAGATCACTGAGCATTTTACCTGGGAGGTATCAAAAGCTCGTATATATCTCGGATTAAATCTGATAGGAAAAATGGATGAACGGGCGATTTTTGGTAGAGCCCTTAGTGCCTCAGAAATTGGTCAGCTCTATGAAATGCCTGAAATGCTCGCATCCAGTATTAAAGAGCATTAATAAAAAAAAAGCCCGGTCAAAAAAGACCAGGCTTTTTTATAAGGTTAGGATTTTATTTTACGCCCAAAGCTACCGGAACCAAGGTGTTTTCCCAAATAAATTGAATGGTGGCGCTATTATCTCTCAGCTCATCTACAGTGATCAGAAATGACTCCACCGTACAATCCAGTTTTTCTGGGGTAACCATTACTTTCAGGTCAGGATCTTTTTCCACATAAGTATTAAATCCAGCCTCTCCATATTTATAGAACATTACACCCCAGCTACTCATGCCCGGCATAGTTAAGATGGCATATGATCCGGCCATCAATGGCTTTCCTTCTATGGTAACATCATCACTAAACGTGATTTTGGTAGCAGAATTTGCTCCTGTTCTCCAGATTTTATCATAGGGTACTAAATCACCCACGATCTTTCGATCTTTCATCGATGGCCGGGAATACTCGATGGTTACATCGGTAAGTCCTACCTTCTGCTCAAGTGTGGCTCCAGGTGATGGTGCCCGTCGTTCCTGAGCAATCAACTGAGAAGTTGACATGGCAAATGCAAATAATAATCCTAAGAATGCTAATTTTTTCATGCTGATAAATTTAGTTCGTTAAAACAGAGTGTATAGATAAGGATTTATTTGAATATGACTGATATCAAAGCTTTGTAAATCAGTTCAATCAGTATAAATTTTAAGATAATTTTAAGGATTAGGAGTAGTCTTGCAATCATTTCGCGAAAGTCAGTCTCTTTCTACAGGACAATGCTTTGTTTGAAATCTTTTTGTAGCAACAGGATGAAATTGGTCCGCACGATTTCACCCATACTCTGGCATTTTGCAAAGGCATCATTTTTATGGTGCTTGATCAGTCCGCGTTTCAGCTGTTCAATTTTGTCAGGGAACGATAAGGTGTCTTCTACCATAACTTTAAAGAGTTCGTTTAGCCGGTCTCTTGAATTCTTCACCCGGTGGGCAATGAGGCTGCGCTCTTCCATCTGGTATTGTTTGACAGCTTCTGGTTTCATATGCTTTATCCCAAGAAAAATCAGTGGATTATTATCTTTGAAATATTGAGGCAAATAAAAACTTTTTCGACCCTCATATGATTGTTGATCGAAATCAATTGCCCTGATTCGAAATTGTGATCCCTCTATATCGGGAGTGATATCGACAACATAATTGTAGGCACGCATATCTCCCAACAGGCGAACAAAGCATCTTTCGTTAAATTTGATAAATTCTTTGGCCATGCGAATTTGATTGAAGGGATTGTCATCCAGATTTTTTTTCATAAAATCATCACCTGGAATACCGGCAATATGCTCTTCAATTAAAGTTGTATGATTGATAAAATAGTCAAAGCGATTGGGAGAAATAAGATTTTCCAGCTCGAGACCATAGACTCGATTTGCATCTACTTTTTTAATATAGAAATGATCATAATTATCATTTAGCCGGTTAATGATGCGAATGCGAAACGGATGAGTATTTCCAAAGGTGCAAAAATCAATACGAGCAATGGAAAGATGTTGCATCACTTCAACGTCTCCATCTGTTTTAAGAAAAGCATAGATCATTTTGAGCTCCTTACTGATTTCTTCAAAGTCAATTTCGTTGTAAAACACACTCCGCCACAAAGTGTCCTTCTGGTCGAGGTCTAATAATGGAATGGACTCCTGATACCGGAGCAAATCTTCATATTGTAAAGCGATATCGATTTTGTTTCCATGTCTGCTGAGATATTTTTCCAGATCAGGAGATATTGGAAATGCTATTTTCTTTTTTGAAGGAAGATCTCCTCTCATTATTTATTAATTTGGCAATCTGACAAAGGTAGTCGGATTTGCAGATAAAAAAGAGATTGGATTTTACTAAAAAGTAGGTGATTATAATCACATTGATATGAAG
>JAGQWV010000143.1 GCA_020437045.1 Saprospiraceae bacterium
AGTCTCCGGAACGATGGCCGCGTTTGGGTGCCCAAGCAATTGGGCGATGAGCGCCGCCCCAGTCAGATTCCGGAAGAGGAACGAGACTACTATCTCGAACGCCGCTACCCGTCGTTCGGCAACATGGTGCCGCGCGATGTCGCCAGCCGCGCCGCCAAAGAACGTTGCGACGCCGGCTTCGGTGTCGGTGATACCCAGATGGCCGTCTACCTGGACTTCAAACGCGCCATCCAGGAGCAAGGGGAAGACGTCATCCGCTCCAAGTACGGGAACCTCTTCCACATGTATCAGAAGATCACGGACGAGAACCCGTACCATGTCCCCATGCGGATCTATCCCGCCGTCCACTACACGATGGGCGGACTGTGGGTCGACTACAACCTGCAGAGCACGGTTCCTGGCCTGTTCGTGCTCGGCGAAGCGAACTTTTCCGATCACGGCGCAAACCGTTTGGGCGCCAGCGCATTAATGCAGGGTTTGGCAGATGGCTATTTTGTGATTCCTTACACCATCGGCGATTATCTGGCGACAGCCGATCTGCCGAAAGTCGGCACGGAAGAAAAAGCATTCGCAGAAGCCGAAAATTTTGTTCAGGAACGCACCAAACAATTATTGGGCGTTAAAGGCAAGAAAACCGTTACCCAAATTCATCGCGAACTGGGCATGATTATGTGGGATAAAGTCGGCATGTCCCGCGATGCCAAAGGGTTAAACGAAGCGCTGGACCGCATTCCGGAATTGCGCAAAGATTTCTGGAACAACGTGAACATTCCCGGCGATGCCAAACATCTCAACAAAAATCTGGAATTTGCTATGCGCGTTGCCGATTTTCTGGAACTCGGCGAGTTGATGGCGCGTGACGCACTCACCCGCGAAGAATCCTGCGGCGGTCACTTCCGCGAAGAATTTCAGACTCCGGAAGGCGAAGCACGGCGCGATGATGAAAAATTCACTCACGTTGCTGCATGGGAATACAAAGGTGATGACGAAAAACCGGTTCGTCACGAAGAATCGTTGACGTTCGAGAATGTGAAGCTGACCCAGCGCAGCTACAAATAAACTGAATAAAATGAACGATTTAACTCAATATCGACAAAGGGCAATTTAAATGAGCGACGAAAAATTATCCTTAAAATTGCTAATCTGGCGCCAGCCTTCCGGACATGAGGAAGGACAAATGGTGCCCTATCAACTCGACAATATATCGCCCCACATGTCCTTTCTGGAAATGCTGGACGTTTTGAACGAACAGTTGATTCACGAAGGCAAAGATCCCATCGAATTTGATAACGATTGCCGCGAAGGCATTTGCGGCATGTGTTCGATGGTGATCAACGGACGGCCGCACGGTCCCGAAGCCGGCACTACCACCTGTCAGCTGCATATGCGTTTCTTTAAAGATGGCGATACGGTAACCATTGAGCCTTGGCGTGCCGATACATTTCCAGTGATAAAAGACTTGGTAGTAGACCGCAGTGCTTTTGATCGGATTATCCAGGCCGGAGGTTATATTTCTGTTTCCACAGGTCAACCACAGGATGGTAATAACATTCCGGTAGACCGGGAAGATGCTTCTCTGGCCTTTGACGCAGCTGCATGTATTGGCTGTGGAGCCTGTGTGGCTGCTTGTCCTAATGCTTCAGCGATGCTTTTTGTATCAGCAAAAGTTTCTCATTTGTTCTTATTGCCACAGGGTAAAGTGGAAGATGAAACCCGGGTGGCGAATATGGTGCGACAGATGGATCTCGAAGGTTTTGGAAACTGCTCAAACACGTATGCGTGTGAAGCTGAATGTCCCAAAGAAATCTCGGTCGAAAATATTGCCCGGATGAATCGCCGATACCTGCATTCACAATTCTCGGCAAACAAATAGTCAGCCCGGCTAACCCCCATATTCAACGCAAAGGTCTATGGTCAAAAGATGGATCCCGTCAAGACTATGTTATTTTAACATATGTTAAAAAATTAAAATAAATAAATCGGTATAACCTAGATACATCATAAATAATCTACATTTGTGACTACTCCCATGAGCCGTAACGGTCCCTCTGGATGGATAAGAAAATCCCATAGTTTTATGATCTCATATCTATGACATATCCAATCTCCAGGGGGATTTTTTATTAAATAATCCGTATTAAATATTACTTCATTTTTTTGAGAAACTAAACTCTTGTCTTCCAAGGACTAACGACTCATTTGCTAGAAGTTTCTAACTTCTTGATTACTCCATGGAATGGTTGTTGTAAGGAGTCTAATTATGGAAGAATGCAATTCTCTAAATTCAAACCAAGATCATAGAATGGTAAACACCTACATATCCATATTTCTAGTTACTTTCCTAATGATTCTAGCAAGTCCAGTCACCGCACAAAATTCCTGTCCGGACCCCGATACGTACGGTATTCAGTGCGTAGGATTGTGTGGTACTAGCGGCTCCAGCTGCTCTTATACCGAAACATTTCAGACGGATTTTACCGGCAGTGGTGGAAAATATGTTCGGGTACAGGTATTTGCAAACAATGTCCAGGTATACAGTAATTGTTTGGGGCCATTTGACGGCAAGGTCACTAAGAATTACTCGGTCAATTTTATGGCTCCCTGCGATGCCAGTATTTATACCCTTTACTCTGCCTATACCAATAGCTCCAGCCAGAATCCATGTGCGGGAGCTACCTGTGCTGATGGATTTTGTGCATACGATACGTGCCAGCAAGGTATTTATCTTCCTATTACCCTGGAGTCGTTTGTAGCCCGGCAGTCCGATCGGGTTATTGACCTGACCTGGACCACTTTAACGGAAACGGATAATGATTACTTTGAACTGGAGAAATCATTCGATGGAATGGATTGGCAGCTTCTCACCACAAAGCGGGGATCAGGAAATGATGGAGGAAAAACCGTATACAGTATCACCGATAAGAATCCCTATGCCGGTGAAAATTATTATCGTTTGACCCAGGTTGATGTTGATGGCACCCGGCACTACCAGGGCATGGTAATCGTAAAGAATTATTCAGAATTCATCAATTACCGTCCCGAATATCGCGGCATTCAATATTCATCACAAGCCAACTCAGATCTGAATGTGAATGTTATTGATATGCGAGGACAATTGGTAGATCAGATATTACTTTCGCCTGGAGATATGAAAATACTTCCTGCAAATATGCCTTCCGGTATATATCTATTACATTACTATAATGGAGAATCTGCCAATACCATTAAAGCCTTTATTGGGGATTAAGCACCCTTATAATTACAACGAGTGTTGGTCAAATCCTAAAAGCTCGCATTACCTGGGTACCGGGGGAATGCGATGACATCCCGGATGTTGCCCATGCCGGTGACGAACTGTACCAGGCGCTCAAATCCCAATCCAAAGCCGGCATGCGGGCAAGAGCCAAAACGTCTGGTGTCGAGAAACCAGTACATTTCTTCCGTGGGAATATGCATCTCCTTCATCCGCATCTCCAAAACATCCAGCCGTTCTTCCCGTTGTGATCCACCAACAATTTCACCGATGCCGGGAAAGAGAATATCCATAGCCCGGACAGTTTTTTGATCATCGTTGACCCGCATATAGAAGGCTTTGATATCCTTAGGATAGTCGGTTAGGATCACCGGTTTTTTAAAATGTTTCTCAACAAGGTATCGTTCATGTTCTGATTGCAGATCAGCACCCCACTCCTCAATCACATAGTTAAATTTCTTTTTCTTATTTGGCTTTGAGTTCATGAGTATATTGATTGCCTCGGTATATGTCAGTCGCTCGAAGGTATTATTGACGATAAACTCCAAACGCTCCATCAAACTCATATCCGAACGCTGATCCTGTGGTTTACTTTTTTCTTCCTGTAGCAGACGGTCCGATAAAAAAGCCAGATCATCCGGACATTGCTCCAGGGCATCTTTGATCACATATCGCAGCATATCTTCGGCCAGGTCCATGTTGTCGGTAAGATCGTTGAAAGCCACTTCTGGTTCAATCATCCAAAATTCAGCCAGATGCCGGGAGGTGTTTGAATTCTCAGCCCGGAAGGTAGGCCCGAACGTATAGACTTTACCCAGTGCCAATGCCCCTAATTCAGCTTCTAGCTGACCGGAAACGGTGAGGTTTGTTTCCCGCTCAAAAAAGTCCTCCTTATAGTTGATAGCCCCCTCTTCCGATTTGGGAGGATCCAGCAAATCGAGGGTGGTGACTCTAAACATTTCTCCGGCTCCTTCCGCATCCGAGGCGGTAATAATCGGCGTATGTAAGTAATAGAATCCCCGCTCATGAAAAAACCGGTGAATAGCAAAAGCCAGTTGATGCCTCACTCGGAAAACGGCTCCAAATGTATTGGTACGAAAACGTAAATGAGCGATCTCTCGTAGAAATTCCAGACTGTGTTTCTTAGGTTGCAGGGGATACTTTTCCGGGTCCGCTTCTCCATATATAATAATCTCATCTGCTTTTAGCTCGACGGTTTGTCCCCTTCCTTGCGATTCAACGATAATACCTTTGGCTCCGATTGCAGCGCCTGTAGTAATTTTTTTCAGCACATCTGCTGGTGTATTTTCAAAGTCGACAACGACTTGCAGTGTTTGGATGGTTGAACCATCACTTAAGGCAATAAATTGATTGTTTCTAAAAGTTCGAACCCATCCTTTTACCACGATGGTTTTGCCAACGGGTTGTTGTCGGATAATGTCGCTGATCGCTGTCGCTTTCTCTTTCATGATCTGATATCTTAAGATTGAGGCGGCAAAATTATCCTTCTTTATTTAAAAGTGGGGTATTTGTCAACAATTTGTTGGTGGGAATGAACCGTTCTTTAGACAAAATCGAGACGAAGCAATCGGATTTCCAGGAATTATAAGATGGTATTTAATATCGTGATCAGTTCGACCGCTTCGCTATAAGTTGAGGAAATCTCATCGGCATTTTGATATCCGCCATATAAGGCTAAATCACATTTTTCAATCAGGTGTTGTGTCCTTTCCTCGATGTCCGGAGGTACGCCGTTTTGTAGTAATGAGCTTTTTATTTTCTGTCGGGATAATTCGGAAGCTTCCAAATTGAGTCTAAAAGCGATAAATTGTTTCAGGCTTAGGGCAATTTCTTCATAGAATGACTTGAAAGATCCGTCAGTCATATATCGTTCGGCTCTTTGCAGGCGTTCTTTGGCTACTGCATGGGGATCTACTTCCTCGTCAATTTCTTCAACCTGGCGTGCTCGCCAACTAAAGAATATAAACGCCAGAATGGGTACGACATAGCCCGCTACATACCAGGGTCTCAGGTAGATTGGTCTTCTTATTTTATGTAGACTGAGATTATGTTCGATGGGCTGAATTCCTTCATTTTGCTGTGGCAATGTATTATCTGCTGAGCTTGATAAAACTCCAGTACCTTGAGTAATAGTGAGTGGGAATGAATCCACGAGTGTTTTGTATTGGCCCTTGGTGGGATCAAAATAGGTAAAGGAAGGTCTGAAGGTATACCGACCAGGTTTATGACCAATCACCAGATACTCGATAGTTTTTTCACCTCTAACCGAATCGGTGGCGTTAATCATTTTTTCTTCCTTAACCTTCGGTTCAAATAGCTCGAATCCTTCGGGAAGTTTTAATTCCGGCGAACGAATGGTCTTAATGTCACCATTCCCCCGGATATCAAGCACCAGGGAGATGGCATCATCGGTTGTCGCCTGATGAGGATTGACCCGAAAACGGACCTGAAAACTCCCCACAGCCCCAGAGAACCCGGTTGGGGCGTTATCATAGGCGGATTTGACCATCAACGTCAGGTTATTTGAACTTATATTCTTACGCTCCAATCCAAAACTGGAGAGTAATCCTCTTCTTACAGACGATTTGCTGGGAATACCTACCTGGACAACCATGGGATCTATCTCGATTTTTCCTCCCTGTTGAGGAAATATGGCCACTTTACGCAATACTTTTGTGCTGTACTCCTTGCCGCTGATGACTTCTTTTAGAACAGGCTCCTTGTAGGTGTCGAGTGCCTGGGCAAAACATCCGGCATAATTACTCTCAGTGAGGATATTATAATTTTCAATATTTACCTGGGTGTAAATCTTATAACGGATCATCAACTGCTGTCCGATAAATATCTGATTGGAGTCTATCTCGGCGCGGATAAATATCTGAGGTGTGGCACCGGATTGGGTGAGATCTTCTCCTTTTAGTACCTCCACACTTACTGCATTTGATTGCATCTTTTTGCCTTTGGCATCAATACTCGCTCCCCGGATGGTAAATTTACCCACGCGGGTCGCTTGCAGGGTGTAGCTAAATCCTACTGACCGGGTTCCTACACCATTAATATAGGTAGATTGATAGGATTGGGAGGGACCATTAACTACCTTAAACGGGCTGAAATCAGGAGGGGTAAAGTTTTCTCCATCACTGTTTTCCAGGTTGAAGCTGATAGAAAAGGTACTCCCAACGATGACCTGCTTTGCATCAATAGAAGCGGAAAAACGGACTTGCTGCCCAAGGAGTATGACGGGTAGAAACTGTATAAATAAAAACCATTGAAAACCTTTGCGCATGAGAAAGATCAGATTTTGGTTACTTTAAGTTTCTTCTTTTTCTTGGTTTGATCAGGCGCATCCTGAAAAAACGGAAAAGCGCCAAAATTTAAACGGTCATTTTCATCATCTATTCTTGAGTTCTGTACCACTCCATCTGGATTAGGAAGGCTATAAATATCCAAGGGAGGGGTTTCCAGGGCATGGCTATCGTCAGTATTTAGATAGGCTGGTTCGAGATGAAGCAACCCGGTTGTTCGAGGTTTGATAAAATAACTGTAACTGGCAGTTTGGGAGCTATGACCATTGATGATACTCACACTGGTGGATTGATTAGGACCACTAACAATGTCGAAATCCTCGAACTTGGGTGGTTCAAATTTTCCCTGAACATTTTTCACGGTATAGCGTACCTCCAAATAGTTTCCCAGCAGAATACTATCACTACTGATTTTTACTTCAAATGATTGATCATCTTTTTGGGCGATCAACAGCAGTGGTGTCACTAGCAGTAGGATTGCGCTTATTATATTCTTCATATCATTTCGAGGTTGTTTAGAATAAAATAGCCTTACAGAAATCACCAGTCTTTAGATTTCTTTTTTGCACCGGCTTCCTTTTTTCTAAGCTTCTCCTGCACCTTTTGGTCCTCCTCGTCGATGATCTCCAGAAGCTGCATTGCCTGGTCTTTGGTTAGCTGCTGATCTTGCTCTTCCTGCTGGGCTTGTTCTTGTTCGCTATTTTGGTTTTGCTGATTTTGCTGTTGCTGGTCTTCTTGTTGCTGCTGTTGCTGTTGTTGCTGCTGCTGATTTTCTTGCTGTTCCTGGTCTTCCTGCTGTTGCTGCTGTTGTTGTTGCTGTTCCTGCATTTTCATTTCCCTAAGAGCCATCAGAAGATTTTGTTTAGCCTCCAGGTCTCCTGGATCTGAAATTAAAGCATTCTTATAGGCATCAACGCTTTGCTCATATTTACCATTTAGGTAATGGGCATTGCCCAGATTATACCAGGCTTTTGATTTTTCCTGAGGGTCATCAATGAGATCGATAGCTTTTTCATATTGCTTTGCGGCTTCCTCATATCGATTCTGGTTAAAGATTGCATTTCCCAGGTTGAAAACGCCTTTCTCATCAGGATCCAAAATCGTTGAACGCCGGTATGCTTCCTCTGCATTTTCAAAGTTTTTCTGATCGTAAGCCTGGTCGGCATCCCGACGCAGATCATGGGCCTTACCTTTGGTCTGCGCATTCATAAAATAAGCATTTAGCGCCAGAAAAATTACCAACCATCTTCGCATCATACGCCAGGAATTTTTTTCTTTTCTATCAAATTATTACTGAATATCCATTGCCATAAAATACCCAAGATCCCCAAACCAAGAAAAAGTTGAAAATAACTCTCATATTCTGTAAACGATCTTTCTTCAAATTCTCTTTTCTCCAGCACATCCACTTTTTGATCAATGTCTTTTAATATGCTGGAGGAATTATTCAGGTAAAAGTAATCTCCTCCTCCCTGATTAGCTACTTCGTTTAACAGGGTTTCGTTGAGCTTGGTTCGTACCGGTTGTCCTTCTTCATCTCTCTTCCAATCTTCGTTACCCCGTACATTCATGGGAATAAAGGAACCTTCTGCCGTACCCACCCCTACCGTAAATATGATCATTCCTTTTTCATGGGCTTCTTTAGCCATTTGCAACGCATCCGGATCATGATCTTCACCATCACTAATGATCACCATCACCCGGTGATATTTAGCATCCTGGGTAAATCCATCTTCAGCTTTCCGGATGGCATCACCAATCGCTGTACCTTGTGTGCCTGCCAGATTGGGATTTGCCGATTGAATAAATACTTCAGCGGCGGCATAATCCGAGGTCAACGGCATCTGCAAGTAGGCATTGCCGGCAAATAAGATCAATCCTATCCGTTCACCCCGGAGTTGCTGGACCAGTTGGGCAGCAAAACGCTTGGCCTGATCCAACCGGCTGGGAGCGACATCCTGGCAGTACATGCTGTTGGAAATATCCAGTGCTATAAAGATATCAGAGCTCTTTGACTTCACTTTCTCGCGCTTGGCCCCCCATTGAGGATTTGCCCAGGCCACTACCAGCAGGGTGAATATCAACAGCGCAAGAATATATTGCCACTCCTTTCGTTTTCTGGAAACCCCGCGGGTGATATCTTCCACAAGCAGCGGTTCACCCAGATTCTTAGCTTGTTTTTGATACCAGTGCCAACCCAGATACAGAAGTCCCAATAAGGGAATTAATCCCAATAAATACCATAAATTATCACTGTATTCGAATCGAAACATATTTCTAAGGATATGTACGCAAAATCGTCACACTTAGAACCAGATATAATAAAAATAATATCAATCCCACCCGGAGAAATATGGGGAATTCATCACTATATCGTTTGAAGGTAGTCACATCTCTTTCCGTTTTCTCCAGTTGGTCTATCTCGTTGTAGACCATTTCGAGGCTTTGTTCAGAAGTAGCCCGGAAATATCTTCCCCCGGTGGTCTGGGCAATTTGATTTAATAGTTCTTCATTGATCATGACCCTGGCATAATCAAAAACATAGGAGCCGTCACTTCGTTTTCCCTGTGGGGTCAATGCCATTCCTTTACTGCCGACACCAATAGTGTACACCGTCACCTCTAATTCCCGGGCCATCTCCGCTGCCGTCAGTGGCTTGATATAGCCCGTGTTGTTATCTCCATCGGTAAGCAATATGATAACTTTACTTTTTGCATCACTGTCTTTGATCCTGTTGACTGCCGTAGCCAGACCCATGCCTATGGCAGTACCTTCTTCCAGAAAACCACATTGCAATTGAGATAAAAATCGCTTTACAATGCGGTGATCAGAAGTGAGCGGACACTGGGTGAAGCTTTCCCCCGAAAAAACCACCAACCCGATTCGGTCATCAGGTCTTTTGTCGACGAATTCGGAAGCCACTTTTTTACTTACCTCCAAGCGGTCTGGTTGAAAATCTTTTGCCAGCATACTACTGGAAAGATCTAAGGCCAAAATGATATCTATTCCTTCTGCGGTTATCTCTTCTTCTTTCAAGGCTAGTTGCGGCCGGGCTAGAGCGATAATCAGAAAAGTCAATCCTAACAACTGAAGGACGGGGAGGTATTTTACGGCATGAACCCGCAATGACTGGACAGTCGCCGGAGGATTGGTATGACTCACCCGCACCGTAGCTACTTTGCCAGACCTAGGTAAAAAGTATTGATAATATACCATTGCCGGCACCAGCAGCAGCAATACCAGGAACCATGGCTGGTCAAATTCGATATTTCGCAAAAGATCAAACATCCGGTTCAGATTTTGTCTCTCTGGTATGTCTCACGAATTGATCCGCCTTTTGCATAAATTCTTCGTGAATACCAATATCCGGTTGAGCCTTGGCAAATTTGATTAGATCCGCAATATTTAATATCTGATCCAGATCCTGCTTAAGCCGATCATCCAGTAGTTTAATGGTAGAGGAGTCCAGGATTTCCGAGGTAGTTGACTCCAGCGCGGGTATATGATAGCGTGCTTCGATATATGCACGGATGATGTGCGTTAGTTCGGATTGATATTCTTTTATTTTTCCGGACTGCCATAATTTTTTTGCTCTTAGTTTTTCCAGATCACCCAGTGCCTGTTCATCCGGTGGGATCGGGATTTCCACGATCACCGGTTCTGGTTCTGCCTTTTTCTTGCGGAGGAAAATAAATCCGATAATGGCTAGCCCCAACAGTAATGCAACGACATAAGGCAGGGCGTCCCGAAACTTATAGGGCTCCCGAAGAATGGGCTTGATGGGTGCCAATCCCGTTGAATCTACCATGATACCCTGCACTTCCAATACCAAATCGTTCGAAAAGGTAGTATCTAAATGTCCATTGATCTGGTAAGGCAGGCGCAGCGGAGGTAGTTTGATATATCCGGTGTCGAATGCGGCGATTTTCATCATTTGTTGAAAACCATCGGCGCCTTCACTTTTCCAGATCTGATCGGATATGGGCTCGATGCCCATTTTTTTCCAGGCATCAAAGTTGACCGTGTCCGGCTGGAGACCAGAGGGTCCGCTCACTCTCAGATGTAGTACTCTCTGATCACCAATAAGCATTTGATTGCTATCGACAGTACATTCAAACGACACCTGACTTCGTAATGGCGCCTGAACAAACAGTAAAAAGCATATAAGCAGAAAGAACCTGTGCATCAGTTGGACCTTTTCTTGAAAAATCGATGCAAAGCTAAAATATAAGATTCACGACTCTCCAGGCTGATCAAGTCGGCTCCGGACCGGTTAAAGAGGCTTGTCAGGGCTTGCTCTTTATGCTGAAAGGCCTCTTCATGCTTTACCCTGGTCTGTTTGTCGGCGGTATCAATGATTTGTTGTTGCCCGGTCTCGACATCCGTCACCCGTAGCAATCCGGCACGGGGTAAAGATTTTTCAAAAGGATCGTACAAATGCATACCAATTATATCGTGCTTTCGAGCCGCAATTTGCAGTGGTTGATCAAAAGAAGAGGCAAAGAAATCACTTAAAATAAAACAGATGCTTTTTTTCTTCACTACATTATTAAAGTACTCAAGGGCCTGGGCAATATTGGTGGTACCCTGATCGGTCTGTCCATCAATCAACTCACGGATAATCCGAAGGATGTGTTTTTTACCTTTCTTGGGGGGAATATATAGTTTCACTTCGTCAGCAAATAAGATGAGGCCTACCTTATCGTTGTTGTTGATCGCTGAAAAGGCTAAGACCGCGCAGATCTCCGTAATTAGGTCGCGGCGTAGATACAGCTGTGTACCAAAACTCGAAGATGGACTGATATCTACCAGAAGCATCACCGTTAGTTCGCGTTCTTCTTCAAAAACTTTTATATGAGGATGCCCGGTGCGGGCCGTTACATTCCATTCAATGTTTCTGACATCATC
>JAGQWV010000144.1 GCA_020437045.1 Saprospiraceae bacterium
ATATACGAGCAGGCCAATGTACAGATTTATTAATTTTATTTTATTGGCCCGGGTTAGCGTACCTTTTCTCAGTATTTATTTGGCCTCCCGAGGTTTGAAGCATGGTCGGGGTCATTTATATGCTTTCTGGATTAAAGCTCAGGATAAGGTTCCTTCCTTAAAGGACCTGGATAGACCTTTACAGCGGAGAATTTTTCACTATCTATTTGCCAACAGCCTTACGACGCAGTGGTTTAGCACTTTGCTCAACTACAAACCTGGCCCGGGTGAAATAGAAACTGGTTACTTCATTGCCATGGCTACTCCCATTGCCGATTATTTGGTAGATCATGAAAAAATGCCGGTTGATAATATACACTATATGCTGGAGGAAAATTCAGAACATCCCTGGCAAAATATGGCTCGACACCTCAATCACCTAAGTATGAGAAACCATCCATCACCGGATATAGGGCAGCAATTGATTCATCTGACACTACAGGCGCAAGAGCAAAGCCTGAAGCAACATGACCAAAGCATCAACTGGCAAAAGCTTAAAGAAATAACCTGGGACAAAGGTGGTAATGCTTTACTTCTTTATCGATCGGCTTTAAAGCCACCTATTAATCAGGACGAGTGGAACGCTATCTATCAATTGGGGGGCCTCATGCAGCTTCACAATGACATCTTTGATTTGTATCGGGATCTTCAGGAAGGGATTCAGACCATTCCATCCACCACTGAATCGATTACAATCCTCTTCAACTTGTTTGAATCGGAAATTGAAAAAACATATCTTCTGGTTAGCAAACTTCCTTACCCGGCTATTCAAAAAAGAAAATTCTACTTACTGCTCTCCCTCGCTGTGCAGACGGGTTTTCATGCACTGAACCAATACTCCGGACTGGAAGAAAAATACGGGTCATTTACACCTCAACATTATTCCCGGGAGGAACTGGTATGTGACATGGATCATTTAGGTAAAATCAGTAGCACCGTATGGGCCACCATTAATAAAAAACATATTTAATGTCACAATTCGATGATTTATTGAAGAACCTCAAAGTCCTTGAATTGGCGACTGCACTCGCCGGGCCACTCACTGGAACCTTTTTGAAAGAGCTAGGTGCTGATGTTCTAAAAATTGAGCCTCCTCACGGGGATGTTAGCCGTTATTGGAAAAATAGCTTTGAACCGGTGGGATCGCAAAGTATCTATTATCAAGTTGTCAACGGTGATAAAAAAACAATGACCCTGGACCTGAGAAACAGTACCGCCAGAAAGCAACTATCTCAGCTGATTCAGGAAAGTGATATCGTGATTACCAATTTTCATCATCAGCAAGCAGAGAAATTTGGGATGACTTTCGAGAAACTTTCTGCCATAAAATCGGACATCATCCTGGGCAACATCACCGGCTATGGCCCAAAGTCAGGAAAAGCGGCCTTCGATATGATGATCCAGGCGGATTCTGGGCTCATTTCCATGACCGGATCTAAAGGAGGAATGCCCACCAAAGTCCCCATTGCCATTGCTGATATTCTGGCCTCCCACCAATTGAGATCAGGTACACTCTGCGCTTTACTAAAAAAAGGTCAAACGGGTAAGGGATCGGAAATCCAGGTGAGTCTGATTGACAGTATGATCTCTGCGCTCACAAACCAGGCCGGTAATTATCTGATGGGAAAACAAATCCCCGTGAGAATGGGTACGTTGCATCCCAGTATTGCACCATATGGTGAAGTATTTGAGACCGCTGATGCAAAATCCCTATTAATCGCAGTGGGAAGTGAAGGACAGTTCCAAGCCCTTTGCTATGCTTTAAATAAAGAAGAATGGCAAGAGCATCCCAAATACCGGGATAACCAAAACCGGTTGATAAACAGGATAGATTTAGAACGGGAGATTTATCCTGTAATCAAAAGTCATCCTGCAAAATTTTGGCTAGCTAAATTCGAAAAGTATAACATCCCCGCAGCATTAATTCGTAATTTGCAGGAGGTTTTAGATGATCCGGAAGCCGCTCACATGCTGGTAAATGAGCTAAAAGATCAAATTCAGATCCGAAGACTTAAAACCTTTGTTTTTTAAATTTGTAAAATGAAAGATACACTACTTCCAAATGGAGTATATGTCGCTGCACTCACTCCTCTAAAAGCAGATTTGACGCCAGACATTGAGATGCTGGCCGATCACTGTCAATCCCTACTGGCTACCGGAGCCCAGGGTTTGGCATTGATGGGCACCACCGGAGAAGCCAATTCCTTTAGTATCGATGAGCGAAAAGAGCTCCTGGAACAGTTGTTGGCCAAAGGAGTCGATCCAAAAAAAATAATGCTGGGAACTGGATGCTGTTCTTATACGGACACGATTGATCTTACCAGCCATGCCTTAAAAATGGGAGTCAGTAGTATCTTATTATTACCTCCCTTTTACTACAAGCAGATATCAGATAATGATCTGTACACCTATTTTAAAATGGTGATCGAAGCCGTTGGAAAAAATGATCTGGAAATCTATCTCTATCATTTTCCAAAAATGACCGGATTAAATTTTTCCCTAAGCCTTTTGGAAAAACTAATACATGATTTTCCAGCGAATTTTGTTGGCATGAAGGATTCGGGAGGAGATCCGGCACATATGGCAGAAATTATAGCGCATTTTCCGGGTTTTAAATTATTTGCCGGCACTGAAAAATATCTCCTGGATGTTTTGAGATTAGGCGGAGCTGGATGTATTTCAGCAACAGCAAATATTACCGCACCCAAATGTGTAGAAGTCTTTGAATACTGGCAAAGCGACCTGGCCGATGCTCTGCAACAGGAACTAGTTGCTCAGCGAAACATTTTTGAAGGACTTCCCTTTGTCGGTATTCTCAAGCAAAGTCTCGCAGAAATCAAAGATAACCCACAATGGCTCCACGTAAGACCACCTAACGGACTAGTGCCCAATGAATTTGTGAAGCAGGTACTGGGTAAAATTGAAGCCATGTCCTAAGATAATAGACTAAAAAAAGAACCTATTACTCAGTGCAACAGTCCATCTTATACAGGCTTGATGATCAAAACATCGGTCGGCTAGGTGGCACTACTACTTTATCGAAAATCTTATTCTTTATATTCGTTCTAAAATCTTAGAACAACATGACAGAATCAGACGCACGTGATCTTCTGTACACTATGACGGAAACGGAATCGCTCCGAAAACACGCACATACCGTATCCGTCGTGATGAAAGCACTGGCAAAGAAATTTGGAGAAAACGAGGAAAAATTTGCCGTCACTGGACTGCTACACGATGCAGACTATGAAAAATATCCGGATGAACACCCCAATCTCATTGTCGAGAAACTGAATAAAATGGGAGAAAATGAAATAGCTCATGCTATTGCGGGCCATTATACCATTTGGAACGTTCCACGAAATACGCTAATGGATAAGTGTATCGTTGCCGCTGACGAACTGACCGGATTTATTGTCGCTGCCAGTCTCGTTCGCCCTACCGGACTGGAAGGCATGAATTCCAAGTCAGTTATGAAAAAATTTAAGACCAGTACTTTCGCCGCCAAAGTCGACCGGGCTGAAGTAAAAAGAGGGGCTGAACTAATCGGAATGGAATTAAATGATCTAATCACATTCATCATCCAGGTTCTCCAACAAAACAAGGAAGAACTCAACCTTTGACATTAATCTAAAACCATTGAAAAAAGACACGGCAAAGTGGTTAATCGGCTTACAGGCAATCATCATCTCCGTGTCTGTTTTTCATTTTTCTTTTTATTGCTCTCCACTCCTAAATTCCGACAGTGCTCTGGGAATATTAATGGCTGAATACCTTCAGCTGCCAAATGACTTATATTGTTGGGGTCAGGATCGTGGAGGAAATTTCATACCTGTTATCGCCAGAATGATCACTGGCATTAGTGGCCTTTCACTAATTATTTCCATTTCCATTATTCACTTTGCCATTCTAATTCTCGGGTACTTTAGCTATAGTTATTTTATTCGAAATAATTTACTAAAGCTAATTTTTGCCATCTGCTGGTTTCTCCCTCCGTGGCAATTCGTTGAATTTTTACTCTATCCATATGGTATTCAATATAGTATTCTGGGGATGATCCTTTATCTCGCTTTCCAAAAGCCCACGATGACATCCAATCTATCAAAATTAATCTTAGACCTTACTGTTGGAGTGCTTGCCACCATTGGTATCTGGGTTTCTGATTATCTGATCGTATCCCTAGTCGCCCTGTTTCTGACTATTATCATAAAGCAAAGCGCATTTATACGTAACCCTAAAACACTCTTTATTTTAGGAATCTGGATAGTCTTAACCGGCAGTTTCATTTCGTACGCCAAATCCCAGAGCGTTCCGAGTGAAAATTATTTATCCAACAATTTATTGCATCCTGATCAATTAGTCCAGGCTCTTTCTATCGTTTGGCAGTCAATCAAGCGAATTTTTCTTTTTAATTCGGAGAGCGGTATGCAGAGTTACTTTTGGTGGCTGGTGATTTTATTTACACTGATTTTAACTCTGTTCAAAAAGCCATTCCTCACTGCATCTCCTAACAGATCCTGGCAACAACGTTTCTTAATCTGCTTTTTTACGCTTAACTCCATTTTTTCCATCCTAGCCATAATGAGTTCTGCATGGGTACTAAAAAATGAAATGGGACGAAGGTATTTCAGCACGCTCTTCATCTCTGCTGTAGTTTTATCCATATTCATATTGGATCAACGAAAAATCACCCGGGTAGGAAATGTGGTACTCATCATATTGGGTGTTTTTTCAGGACTTAGCTCGATTGAAAACTTCTACTATCCAAAAAAGAAAACAGCTAAATTAGATTATATAAAACAGGTCAATCATCTGGCACCCGCCGGAATTATTGGTGACTACTGGAATTCCTATGTTTACTCAGCAGCAGATCCGGTTCATTTGCTGAGCACTCCCCATGACCGCTCTATTTATCGAAATATAGCCCTGGTAGAAAAAGTATTTATGCAGCCCAATATTTATTTGGTCAAGGACATGTGGATGCAGGAGTTTCCAGACACGATGCATCAATTTGGTCGAATATTAATCAAGGACGGTTCGGATTTTCATCTAGGGGACAGTGCTTTTTGCCGGTACCGTCTTGATAGCACCTATGAGCATTTCCACTACCGGTCTATGATTCCGGCGAAATACACAAAACTGGTAGATCGTAATTATCTTCTGGACATCACCAAATTCCATTATAATGGATACAGTTCGTTTGATGCGGCATCTGATGTAAGGCAAGTATTACAATTAGGCCCCAAGAATGACCATTCGCATTCAAAATCGGCCCAAACAAAAGTGACCTTACCTCCAGGAAATTATCAATTTCAGCTAAGCTTAAGAAATGAAACCACAGTCAATCAAGGTACCGAATTCTTCCAATGTACCCTGACCGCCAACCAACACCAAGAAACACATGAAATACCCTTAAAAGAAATTTCATCTGCATCGTTTTCAATAGTCTCCCTTCCGGTAAAAGTATCCAATCCCGATAATGCCATCACCATCGAATTGCGATCCAATATGCAAAATGTTTATTTCGATAAACTCTTCATCCGAAAGAAAGAGTGAATGACCCCTCCCAGGTTTTCTCTTCAAAATAAAATGGCTCTTAGCTATTTTTAGTGGGTAATCCATATGTCGATTAAAAATTAATCTCGTAAAAAATAGT